>SVOX01000132.1 GCA_015066165.1 Oscillospiraceae bacterium
CTTAAAGAGGGCGATGTAATAGAACGCGCAATGATTTGCCTTGGCGATAATGAAAAGTATATAGCTTTCGAAGATTTGTATAAGAAGGCAAGTCTTGGATTAGCGGCACTTGAAAAAGAACATATTGCCGAATGGGAAGAATATTTTGCAACTTCTGATATTTGTTTGCCTGACCAAAAACTCTCTTATATATATAAGGTAAGCCGTTACATAGCAAAATCGTATCAAAATACTGAAACGGGTCTTATTGCGCTTGGTATGTTGCCGAATCATTGGAAGGGTGCTACCTGGTGCAGTTGGGATGCAGAATTTGCTCATGAAGCATTGCTTAGTTGCGGTAATTTTAAGGAATCAAGCCTTTATGCCGATTCTTATGTAAAAACCGCACCCCAAAATTATGAAGCAGTTAAAAAATGTGGTTTTCCGGGTGTGGCTTTCAGCGGTTGGACAACTGTTTTGGGTGAATTTATAGGTCATACTTCTCTTGAAGAGTGGATTATGAACTTTAAACCGTTATTTTGTGCCTATGCGGTTATAGCGCTTTATAACGAATGGTCAATTAACCCTGATGCTATAACGGATGAGCATAAAAAGATTGCCGAAGATGTTTTGAAATTCTGGCTTGCAAAAATTATTGAAGAGAAAAACGGTCTTTATTATGTTATAGATATGAAAGACAGCGCTGAAATGGAGATTACCGTTTCACTTGACAGTAAAATCCAAAGCACTATAGGTAAGTCTTTTCTTTATACTGCAAAAATGACGGGCAACCAAAAGTATAAAGAAATTGGTGAAAAGTTGTTTGAAGCGTTGGAAGAAAACCGCCGACCTGACGGTATTATGGCAGACTGGAAGGGTTCGCCCTATTGCGATTTTCTTATATGGACTTACCGCTTTTTATCTGAAGATAATTTTATAACTCCAAAAGAGTTGGATAAACTTATGCAAACGCTTAATACTCCGTGGGGGTATGATATTAACGCCGCATCCGAAGAATACCGTCATTGGCCTTGGTATGTTTCGGTTTCGGTTATAAACTACATACTTTCTAAAAATCCACAAAAAGCAATGGAAAACATTAAAAAGTTGGCTATGTATTCTTCGCCATTAGGCGCTTTCCCTGAAAAAGTGCGTCTTGACGGGTACAAGGTGAATTATTGGTATTGCTCACCTCACGCTTTAAGTGTTTCGGCGGTCAATGCTTCGTTTGCCTATTCGGTAAAAGATGATACCCTTATTTTGCTTGGCGGATTCACCAGAGATTACGGCGATTTTTCTTGCCGTGATTTGCGTGTAAGAGGCGGCTATGCGGTATCGATTAAGGTTAAAAAGGGAAAAATTGTTTCGCTTAAGATAAAAAATGAAAACAGTTTGAAGAAACGTGTTGTTTTAGAGCTAAATCCTCAATTTAAACTACCTAAAAAATATAAAGAAATAGAAATTGAAGCTAATTGTGAGTTTGTTTATAATAAATAGGAGATTTTATGCAGTGTTTTTTTGTAAGTTGTGGTAGGACAAGTGATGTTGGGTCTGGCTCACTTTTCTGAAAAGTTTTTTAGCAAAAAGTCGCAAGGCTTTTTGGCAACAGGCCTTGTCTATTCTGCGGGTATATCGCTTTCCTCACTTGTTTTGTTTGCGATAATGGCAAAATTCAATTTAACTCTTGATGCACCGCTTTTTTGGCATTCATTCGGTTACGGTGTTTTAAAAGTTAAAAGCCACGGAAATCCGTGGCTTTTTTTATCCGCAAAACTTGGTTGTGATTTGTTTAAAGCAATTTTTGGGCGAATAGTCCCATTCTTCTATACGGTCGCCCGTATGAAAATAGCGTATATCGGGAGCATAACCCGAATCAAAACTGTCAATTATTATAAGTTTGATTTTCATTTTGTCACGCAAAATGCTTTTAATGTAAATACTTGCCTGCTGTCCTACCTTAACGTTTTCTTTGGGTTCGGCAAGACCTGCAAGATTTGGCGTTATTTCCACAAACACACCGTAATCTTCAATACTGCGAATAACGCCCGTTACGGTTTGCCCTGCTGAAAATTCTTGCACGTTTTCTTCCCAAGTGCCCAAAAGTTCTTTGTGAGACAAGGTGATTTTTCCGTCTTCGCCTATGGCTTTTATAACCGCTTTAATGTTATCGCCCACTGAAAAGCGGTCTTTCGGGTGGGATATGCGTGAAACCGAGATGGCATCTATCGGCAAAAGGGCAATGTTTCCGCAACCAATATCACAAAAAGCACCAAAAGATTCAAGATGTGTAATTCTTGCGTCAATAACGTCGCCGATTTGCAAAGAGTTTATCATATATTCTTTGCAAAGTTGCTGTGCCCTTCTACGTGAAAGCAGTGCAAAAGTTTTACCGTTGCCGTCAGTTTTAAAGGCGGTAACAACAAAGCACACCGTTCTTCCCACACGGGAAATGAGTGCAATGTCACGTGTTGTGCCGTCGTCAATGCCCACCGCCCCTTCGCTTCGGGGAATAATTCCTCGAATACAACCAAGGTCAACTATAAGGTTGTGCTCGGTATCGCACATAATAACGGGGGCTTCAAGTACAGTTTCTCGCAGTTGCGCATCGGCAAGGGCAGAAATACTGCTCATACATCTTTTGTTTTCGGGTTGTTTGTAAAGTTTTCCTTCGGGATAAAAACCGTTCATTTCTTTCTTCACCTTTCATTTTAACATTCAGTAATAAAAGTATATTCTATTTGATTTAAAAAAATGAGTGAAGTTTGTCAAAAAGTTAAAAATATTTTTTTGGCAGTAATCAGCGAATTTGTGGTTATAAAACAAAGGGTAACACAATATGTTGTGAATGGCTTAAATATGCGAAAAAAAGTAAAAAATTTTTTAAAAAAACACTTGATTTTTCAATTTACTTGTGTTATGATACCAAAGTACGCTATGCTCGCATAGTGTGTAAACATGCGTTGATGCAGGAGGTGGCCCGTCTTGAACGGGGAAATTTCTGCGGAGTATGTCCGATTTTAAACCGGGCGAAAGAATTAGGAGTACATAAGGAAACTTGCGACCTTGTGTACAACGGCAAAGCGATTTGCCGTCCGGAATTGACTGTGACCCCAGCAATCCGGTTTTATATTGCGCAGTGATGAAAAACACGGCGCGGTGTAAGTTTTGCCCGCCAACTATTAAAGGAGGCGAATCTCACATGGCAGTGAAAGAAAAAAT
>SVOX01000013.1 GCA_015066165.1 Oscillospiraceae bacterium
GTATATTTAAACATAAAGTGTGAAACTGTAAATTGCAAAAACAATAAGAAGAAACTTCTTATAATGGCAGATTTTACAAGCAATTTTGTGAACAAAACAAAACTGTTAAATTATATAGACAGTATCGATTATGATAAATACGACGTAACACTGCTCACAGCAAAACCCGAAGACGAGTATTTAAAAGAAGGTCTTGAAAATATCAATAAAAACGTTCGTATTTTAATTAATAACCAACAACCCAATATTCGCCTTTCTAAAGCAAACCGCATTTACAAAAAACTCTTAAGCGGTAAAATTTCTTTTAAAGACAGTTGTGACGTTATTAATATGAATCACGAATGGCGTCGTTTGGTGGGTGAATGTAAGTTTGACCAACTAATATTCGTTCAACCAAAAACCGCCTTTGCTAACTGGATGTTATTAAGTTACATTGCCCCTATAAAAGATAAGGTATTTATTAAGAACGATACCATTGGCAAAAACGTTTTTGAAAATAAAAATCACGTTGATATATACAACAATGTATATACCGATTTTTCAAATTTGTAAACCCTCAAACGCCCATAATTTATGGGCGTTTTTTGTTGATTAAAACATTTTTGTATGCTATAATTCAAATAAAGAGGTGTTATTATGAAAACAAAACTCGGCTCAAAGTTTTGGGCAGCCCTTACAATTTTTGGACTTATGGGGCAAATTGCTTGGGTTGTTGAAAATATGTATTTCAACGTTTTTATTTATAAAATGTTTAATGCAACCGCCGCTGATATCGGCAATATGGTTGCCGCTTCGGCAATTACTGCAACCCTTACCACAATTTTTATGGGTGCCCTTTCAGATAAAATCGGCAAACGAAAATTGTTTATTTGCTTTGGTTATATTTTGTGGGGTATTTCAATTTTTTCTTTTATCTTTTTACGCCAAGATTTTATTAGTAAAACGCTTGGGCTAACAGTTTCGGCGGCAAGTGTTGGCGTTAGTTTAACAATTATATTAGACTGTGTAATGACCTTCTTTGGCTCAACTGCAAACGATGCCGCATTTAACGCATGGCTTACCGATTCAACCGATTCTTCAAACCGTGGCTCTGCCGAAGGTATAAATGCTATGATGCCGCTTGTAAGTATTCTTGTGGTATTTGGCGGTTTTATGTTCTTTGATTTAGAAAAAGCAAAAAGTTGGAGTTTAATTTTCACAATTATTGGTGTTCTCACAACCGCTATTGGTATTCTTGGATTTTTTATTATAAAAGAACCGCCCGTAAAACCCGTAAGCAGTTCCTACATAGGCGGTATTATATACGGTTTTAAACCCAAAACAATATTACAAAACCCAAAACTTTATCTTTCACTTTTGGGCTTTATACTTTTTAATATTTCAATTCAAATCTTTATGCCTTACCTTATCATCTACTACGAAGTCACCCTTAAAATGACCAATTACGTTCTTATAATGGCACCCGCTATTATAATCGCTTCGGTGGTGACTGCTCTTTGGGGCAAAGTTTATGACAAAAAGGGCTTTTCTCTTTCGGGCAGTATTGCAGTTTTGTTTTTAATCATAGGTTACGTAATTCTTTTCTTCACAAGAACAACACTGCCTGTCTTTTTGGGATCACTTCTTATGATGAGCGGTTACCTTTGCGGTATGGCAGTATTCGGCGCTGTTATACGTGATAATACACCCATTGGCTTTTCAGGTCGGCTTCAAGGCGTTAGAATTTTCTCCCAAGTATTAGTACCGGGTGTTGTGGGACCGGCCATTGCTAAAAAGGTGCTCGAAAATGCCCAAGTAATTGTAAACAATGACGGCACAACTTCATTTGTACCAAACGCCAATATCTTTTTAGCCGCACTGTTAGTTGTAATATTCGTATTGCCGTTTTTTATTAAAAAAAGGAATTTTAAAAATGATATATACCCTAACTCTTAACCCATCACTTGACTACGTTGCTTTTAGTGATACGTTTAATATTGGAAAAACCAACCGCACCACAAACGAATATATTGTCCCTGGCGGAAAAGGGCTTAACGTTTCAATTTTGCTTTCACGTTTAGGATGCGATACCACAGCACTCGGTTTTACGGGCGGATTTACAGGCAAAGAACTTGAACGCCTTTTAGAAAACGAAAATATTAAATGTGATTTTGAAAAAGCAAACGGCAATACACGTATAAATATAAAGTTAAGCGGTAAAGAAATTACCGAATTTAACGCAAGCGGAATATCACTTGATGAAAATCACTTAACCGCAATAAAACAAAAAATCGCCCTTTTAAAATCGGGCGACTGGCTTTGTCTTTCGGGCAGTATTCCAAAAGGCGCTGACAATGATATTTATTTGCAGTTAGCCCTTTGTGCCAAAGACGGTGTGAAAGTTGTGGTTGATGCTGTTGGCGAGCCGTTAAAACAAGCGCTAAAGGCGCATCCGTTTTTAATCAAACCAAACATTGACGAACTGTGCGATTTATTTGGTGAAAAAATTGAAACCAAAGAACAGGTTGTGTTTTTTGCCAAACAACTTCAAAAAATGGGCGCTCAAAACGTATTAGTTTCCCTTGGCGGTGACGGTGCGGTTTTGGTTGATTTAAATGGCAAAACCCACTTCCAAAACGCCCCAAAAGGTGCCGTTGTAAACACCGTAGCCGCAGGTGACAGTATGATAGCGGGTTTTATTCACCGCTACATTAAAACAAATGATTTTGCCGATTCGCTTAAATATTCGGTATGTTCGGGTAGTGCTACCGCATTTTCAAAATGGTTGGCAACCCCAAAACTTATAAACGAATTATATGAAAACTTATAAAAACAAACCCCGTAATAACGGGGTTTGTTTTATTTTCTACTCAATTTTTCCAAAACAACTTTCCCAAGTGAAAGCGGTGGATAATCAAGTTCAAACGAAAGTGCCATTGTTTCATAATCACATTCTACCAACGCTTTTTGATAATCATACTCGCCATTGCTTTCTAAATTATAGCGATAAACCTTTTCGTTAGCAGCGGTATTAGCAATAACAATCTCAATTTCACCGCTTAAATCCAACTTTTCGGCAGGTATAAATGCAGTTTTTGGTGTAACACCTAAAACCGCTACACGCTCACCTTTAATCCAAACACTTGCCGTTACCGAAGTGTCTATTAATGAAATTTTATAAAAATCATCTTTTTGCGGTTGCTGTGGCAAAGTATATTTTGCACGGTAGGTAACTTCACCCGAAAAACTTTCTTGTTTTGTTTCTTGGGCTGTTGCTTCACGACGGTAAATGTTTAAAGTTTCTTTTACAAACCGCTCGGCTTTTACAAACTCAAAACCGCCAATTTCAAGCGTGTAATCGCTTTTAAGATTTAAGCAGTCAATTTTTCTATCGCTTACTAAAAAGACCGCCATATCACCGCAAACAAGATTTATTTGCGGTTTTTCCACCTTATAAACATTTCCGCTTTGAATATCTAATTTATAAATATTCGAACCATCTATATTTAAAGTTTCATTTGCAGTTTTAAAACCTTCATTAAAAATAAAATAAAGTTTTCCGCCGTCAAATTCCCTTATCATAGGTCTTAAATCCGAATTATCAGTATCTATAAGCGGTTTTGCATCAGTTAAATACGGCTTAATTTTTTCTTTTACGGGCTGTGGCACATATTCACATTTTGGTACTGCAATATGCTTATAAACCGCATCGCCCAACTTTAAACCGTTCTCAGTTATTTCGGCATTTAAAATACCATAATCGTCAATAAGGTCAAACGGTATTTGATTTTGTTCAAGCATTTTACCTTTTTGGTTGTAATTATAAGCCGATTTTTTTGCAACCTCACCTGTCGCCCACAAATCAGCATAAGGAACGTATAAAGCGGTGTCTATTACAGGTTTTCCAATTCGCAAAAGATAACTCAAACGTTTGGTATAATCATTTATATTCTTAAGGTGGTAAAAGCCGGGTTTTTGGCTTTGAAAACCACCCGAATTTCGTTTTCCGTCTTTCATGACCAACGCATAGTTAATGCTGTTAAAATTAAAAACGTTTATACCTCTAATTGCTTGAAAATTCACAACGTAACGCATTTCGTCGGGGGTTTTTGCATCACCAAAAACCGCAAACGTTTCGGTAAGTGCAAAGTGTTTTCCTGTTTGCCTTGACGCAGATGAAGCAACACGTGGGAAAAAGTGGCAACCCTCTGCCACAGGTGTACGGTTGTCTTTTGGATATCTTATTTGTTGCCAAATGACGTCAACACCCGGAACGTCATAATGCCTTAGTGCTTCAACCGCACTAAAATAAACATGATTAATAGACGTTTCTAAAAAATGATCAAGGTCTAAATGACCGCCAAAAGAAATGTTGTGATTTTTACACCACTCTACTATTGGATCACAATAATTTTTACAAAATAGTTCACCCAAAATTCTGGCATATCCAATTCTCGCTTCAACGTCTTTTTCACACTTGATATTTACTTTATCAAAAATTGCAGGTAGATGGTCGTGAGCATCAAACCCATATTTTTGTTTAAATATTTCAAAAAAATCTTTTGGAATTAAATTTCTAACAACACTTGGTTCATCGTTAAACATAAGCGGAATCTTATCCCCAAACCAATGACCCAAATGTTTGTAATACTCTTCATAAGTGTTATTTATAAACGTATCAGTAACACTACGGTTAGTGCTGTCAACTCGGCAAGCATTATAATTGTCCCATTGTTCAATAAAATACTCATCAACTTCAGTGTCGGTTTCCGCTACAAAACCATCAGTTTTTTGACCTTTCACAAAGCCAAAAGCACCCTTTGATGCAGTATATTTTTCACCTTTTTTGAGAAGAATTTTACGGTTTTGAAGCATAGTTTCCAACGCTTCAGGGTTTTGCTTATAAGTTCTGCCGCAAGCCCCGCCCGAAGGCCAACCGCCCTCATCATAAAACCACATTTGCATACCAAGTTTTTCGGCTTTTTGGCAAGCGTAATCTAAGTATTCAAAAAATTTGTCGGTAAGATAATCGGGATCTAAATAAAATTTCCCTGCCTGCCCCCTAAAATTTTTAGGAATTGGTAAAACGTAAATCCCCGTTATACCCGCTTTATTAAAATCTTCAAGTTGGCGGTCAATCTCGGTTTTAGAAAGCCCCGCCTGCCAAGACCAACAATACATAACGCTACAGTTTTTTTGCGGATGATTAAATAATTCTGTTTGAAACTTATTATAAAAATCATATTTCATAAAATCACCTCAAACTAATTTCAATTAAAGTATAACAAAACATAAACCACAAGTCAAATAATTGAAAGAAGTTGAGAACATTAAACAAAAAGCGGAAAATAGCACAAAAAACGGAAGGAATTTTCCTTCCGTTTTTTATTTCACATATTGAAAACGCTTTTGTACTTTACCGTTTCTAAAAACAAAATCGCAAAATTCTTCTTTTGGTCTTATCCAAAGTTTTCTTTCACCGTAAAGTGCACGGTAAACCACCTTTTCTTCCAAAGTTTCACAGTCAAGCGCAAAATCTATAACTTCATATTCATTACCTTTAAAATGGCGGTAAATACCCTTTTTAAATTCACCGCTTGGGTTCTCTGGGTCAAAGTTCAAGGTGTAACACTCACGCTCGTTTGGGGCGTAACTGTGAGTTGCCGCTTGGGTAAATGTGATAGATTTCATTGTTTTAATTCCGTTATAAAGAGCCATCACACTCGAAGGCGGACATATATAATCCCCCAGTCCTGCCGTAATTTTCACAGGACATTTTACAAACTGACCTTGCAATGCAGTATCAAAATACCGCAAACCTTCGGCAAAATTGGGTCGCCAACCACGCATAAAGCCCTGTGATACACCGTTTAAATCACAAAACCACGGTATTCCAATTTCCAAATAGGTAACGTCTTTACTATGTGCTGCAACGGTTGTGGCTTGTAAAGCGCCTTGACTGCCACCCGTAATAACAAGCGTTTTGCCGTCCCAGTTTTCAAGTGTTTTAAGATACTTTACACCCATAAGGTCACGGATCATTACACCACGCCAATACGTAGTCATATTCGACTGGTTTTTACTGTCTTCAAAACCGTAACCTTCTTTTAGTTCGTCTTTATATTTTTGATTAATTTCTAATTTTGTTAAATGGTTTTCAATACCGTGTGCGTTAAAATATGCGGTAATATGACCGTCGTTATAAATTGGAAAAGCAGGGCTTACACCGTAACCCATAAACACTGCCCTGACGGGATATTTCCCCTTGCCTTCCGGCACTGTCATAACAAAAGAAGCAGGTCTTCCCTCAGGTGTTTCAACTCGCATATCATACGCTTTAAATCCACTTTTTGCAGGAAGTTCTTTAAAAATTTTGGCCTTAATTGGAAACTGCTCAACAAGGTTTTCAATACCGCTCCAATATTCGCAAAAATCATTAGGCACTGTATCGTGATATTCAATTTTTTCAACTTCGGCACCTGCACCCGCATCTAACACCTCAAACCCGCTGTCTTGAGTATCTGCAGTGGTTACTGCTTTACAAATAAGGTGAACAAAACCCGGTTTTTCAAGAGTTGTTTCAATTACAAGCGGTTTGTTTATATCACAACTACCAAGTCCCGAAAAGTTCTTTCCGTCATCGGTCTTAACTTCCCAGCGGATATTTTCACAAGCAATGTTTCGACACCTGTCACGTGCAAAAATTTCAAAGCGGATTTTTTCTCCGCACTTAAAGTCAAGCGGTGATTTATTTAACACACATTTAAAATAATTTGACATAATTTCACCCCACAAAAAAGTATGCTACACTTTATTAAGCAAAGTATAGCATACCAAAAAACTACTGTCAAGAAACTTTAAAATTAAAGTTTCCTTCACAAAAATCGCATAAAACTTTATCGCCGTCTTTAACTTCACCCGCTAAAATCTTTTCGCTGAAAGCGTCTTCAATTTTGTTTTGAATTTCACGGCGTAAAGGACGTGCTCCGTAAACCGCATCAAAACCTTTTTCTGCCAAAACTGATTTGACCGATGCATCAAACTTCAAATCAATATTAAGATTTTTAACCCTTTTTGCCAAGTTTTCAAGCATTTTTTCAGCAATTTCTTCAATTTCGGGCTTTGTAAGTTTTGAAAAAACAATAATATCGTCAACACGGTTCAAAAATTCGGGACGGAAGGTGTTTTTAAGTTCCGATAAAACCAACTCTTTAACGTCACGGTTATCATCATTATTTTCGGTAAAACCAAAATTCACCTTTTTATCGGTAATAAGACGGGCTCCAACGTTAGAAGTCATAATAATTACAGTATTTTTAAAATCAACCTTTCTTCCCTGACTATCGGTTAAAATACCGTCTTCTAATATTTGTAAAAGCAAATTAAATACGTCGGGATGGGCTTTTTCAATTTCGTCAAAAAGCACCACCGAATAAGGCTTACGTCTTACCTTTTCGGTCAACTGTCCGCCTTCTTCAAAGCCAACGTATCCGGGCGGAGAACCAACAAGACGTGACACCGTGTGCTTTTCCATATATTCCGACATATCAAGCCGAATCATCATATTCTCGTCACCAAACATTGAAGTAGCAAGCGCTTTGCAAAGTTCGGTTTTACCAACACCCGTAGGACCTAAAAATATAAACGAACCAATAGGTCTTTTGGGGTCTTTAAGTCCCACTCTGCCACGTCTAATTGCTTTAGCAACAGCGGTTACCGCTTCGTTTTGACCAACAATTCTTTGGTGAAGTTCACTTTCAAGATTTAAAAGACGTTCACTTTCTTCACGTGTTAGTTGCACAACCGGAACACCCGTCCAACTCGATACAATTTCGGCAATATTTTCTTCAGTAACTTTGCCGCCCGAGTGAATATTTTCGTTGTTCCATTTTTCTTTTTCGGCTTCGTATTTTTGTTTCAGGTTGTTTTCTTTGTCACGTAAAGCGGCGGCTTTTTCAAACTCTTGCGAATTAATTGCCTCATCTTTTTCGCTTTGAGCATTTTCAATTTGAGATTCAAGTTGCTTTAATGAATCAGGTATTTCGCAGTTTGAAAGTCGCACCTTTGAACCCGCTTCGTCAATAAGGTCTATCGCCTTATCGGGCAAGAAACGGTCGGTAATATATCTTGCCGAAAGTTTTACCGCACTTTCAATGGCAGAATCGGTGATTTCCACTTTGTGATGCGCCTCATATTTATCTCGCAAACCTTTAAGTATTAAGACAGCATCTTCCACACTTGGTTCTGCAACGTTTACAGGTTGAAAACGACGTTCTAAAGCCGAATCTTTTTCAATATTTTTGCGATATTCAGAAATTGTTGTAGCGCCAATAAGTTGAAACTCTCCACGTGCTAAAGATGGCTTTAAAATATTTGCAGCATCAGTAGAACCTTCGGCAGAACCGGCGCCGATTATTGTGTGAATTTCGTCAATAAAAAGTATTACGTCTTTTGATTTTACAACCTCATCAATAACCGCTTTTATTCTTTCTTCAAAGTCGCCTCGGTATTTTGTACCCGCAACCATACCTGTAAGGTCAAGGGTGAAAAGGCGTTTGTTTTGCAAAATTTCGGGCACTTCTTTTTCAACAATACGCTTTGCCAAACCTTCAATTATTGCAGTTTTACCAACACCGGGTTCACCTATTAAGCAAGGGTTATTTTTGGTTCTTCTGCAAAGAATTTGAATAATTCGCTCAACCTCTTGCTCTCTGCCTATCACAGGGTCAATTTTACCTGTTCTTGCCTCGTTTATAAGGTCTCGGCCATATTTTTCAAGAGTAGGAGTTTTGCTGTCTCTTGGCTTTTGAGTGTTATGGGATATGTTACCGTTAGCATCTATACCCGACGCCTTTAAAACACCCGAAGTGAGCGATGCCACGTCAACACCCAATTCACCCAAAAAACGAATAGCGTAATTATCACCGTCGCTTAAAATTCCAAGCAACAAGTGTTCGGTTCCAACATATTTTTTACCGGTACTGCTACTGCCGTTCATTGCCGATTCTATGACCCTTTTAGCACGGGGGGTGAAATAATCGGGCGATAGTTTTGTAGGGGTACCGCAACCTATTTGCGAACGAATTAATTGCTCAATTTTTTCGGCAGTAACACCATTCTTTTCAAGCACTACCGCCGCCACACCGCCACCTATACGCAATAGTCCTAAAAGCAAATGCTCACTGCCTACATAGGTATGGCCCAATGTTTCAGCCGAATTTATTGCTGCATTTAGTGCCTCGTTAGCTTTTGCGGTAAATCCGTTAAAATTATATTTCATAGTTTATCCTTTCTTATTTTAAGGTTTCTCTAACCATATTTGCTCTGTAAATATCACGTTCTCTCGGCTCTAACACACCGTATTTGCCACAAAGCATAAAGGGTTGTGCTTCAACCAATATTTCAATAGGTGACGCTTTAATATCAAGTATGCCCATACTTTTTCCAAGTTTTACACAAGAAATTAAATTCATCATTTCACTGCTTGATAAAATTCTGGCATTTTGTAATATTCCAAGCGCACGAAAACATTGGTCTTCAAGTTCTAATTTGTTAAGTGAATTACGGCTTTCGATTTCTTTTTCTATTAGTTGATTTGTAATAATCAAAAGATTATCAAGTGCATTTTTCTCACCAAGTCCCAATGTTATTTGATTTGATACCTGATAAAGCGATGCCATCGATTTTGAGCCCTCGCCGTACATACCTCTTACAGTAAATCCAATTTTACTAATAGAAGTGCCCAGTGTTTCAATTTCTCCGCCCCACTCAAGTGCGGGTAAATGAAGCATTACCGAAGCACGAAGACCTGTACCCAAATTTGTTGGACACTCGGTTAAAAAGCCCAACTTTGAATCAAAAGCAAAATGAAGTGAATCGTGTAAAAGGGTATCAATTTGCTCGGCAATATCGTACGCTTTTGCAAGATTAAGCCCTGCTAAAATCACCTGAATTCTAATGTGGTCTTCTTCCCCTATCATAATACTTATGCTCTCGTCGCTTGATAGTATGATAGCAGTCGGTTCAGTTTTATTAGCAAATTCAGGACTTATAATGTGACGTTCAACCATTGCAAATTTTTGTGTTTCGGGAACATCGTGCATATCAATATATTTTAAAGTTTTTGCAAAGGGTGTGTTACTGCCTAAAATTGCCTCTTTAACACGTTGGTTAAGTTCAATTCTTTGGGCGGTTGTCATTCTTGCAGGAAACGGAAGCCCTTTAAGATTTCTGGCAAGTCGAATTCTGCTGCTAACCGCAACGGAACTGTTTTGATCTTGTGTTTTGTACCAATTACTCATTAGAAGCCGCCTCCATTTCTTTTATTTTGTCTCTAATTACTGCCGCTTGTTCATAATTTTCTTCACTTACAAGACGGCTTAATTCGTTTCTTAATTGCTCAACTGTTGTTTTTTCTTCCACAATTGCCAAGGGTGCGCTGTTTGGCACCTTTCCCACGTGAGTCACACTACCGTGCACTCTTTTAAGGTAAGGTAAAAGTTCATCGTAAAATGTTTTATAACACTCGGCACAGCCAACCTTACCAGTTTTTGCAATATCTCTAAAAGTTGAACCGCAAACCGAACATTGAACTTTTGGTATTAATGATTCATTTTTTGAAAAATCACCAAACATTGACGCCAACATACCTGTAAGCGAATTGGTAGCGTATCCGTGTTCAGCAGCACACACCGAACAAAGATTATATTCTTTTGCCACACCGTTAACAACGGTTTTTATATGAGTTGTAGCATGATTTTTTCCACATTTTTCACAATACATATCAATTCTCCTTATATTTGTGATAAAAGCATTTGTTTAAGCAAAGCGGCACGTAACGAATCACGTAAAATAGTTGGTACGCTTTGCAAAACGGTATTTGAAACAGCAGCGCACATTAATTCCGATTGTTTTTTATCAATAATTCCTGTTTCAAGGCAATTTTCAATTACAATTCTGGTGGAAAGTGCGTCAATTCGGTCACCTATTGAGTTTACAATATGCATAATCGCCGATGCGTTTTGAAAAGTTACACGCTTTATTCTTATATATCCGCCACCGCCGCGTCGGCTTTCGATAATGTAGCCGTGTTCAGGTGTGAAACGTGAAGACAAAACATAGTTAATTTGACTTGGTGCACAACCCATTAGTGCGGCAAATTCATTACGCTGAATTTCGGCAGTATTTAGTTCGGATTCGTTAAGCATTTTTATAATTTCTTTTGTTATTAAATCACTTAATCGCATTTTCTTTCTCCTTTTTGACCTTTCCTGACTTTAATTATACACAAAAGTCAGGAAAAGTCAATACCCAAATTTTGTAACACCTTTTTTTATTTGGCATAGTATGTGATGAAGACAAAAAAGGAGGTCTTTTCAATGTGTAATAATAATGGTTGTACTTGGATTATCATCTTAATCCTCATCCTCTTCTGCTGCGGCGGTTGGGGCGGCAATAACTGCGGTAATAACTGCGGTTGCGATAACGGTTGCTGCTAATCAAAGCAAAAAGAAAAACCCCGTTTTTACGGGGGTTTTTCTTTTTATGCAACAATTGACTATATTCTAATGTTGTGGTATTATAATTTTAAGAGGTGATAAAATGCAAAATGATGTAAAGTTTTTTGTAGAAACATTTCAATCAATAAATAACCCTGCTCTAAAACTCGCCCAATTTGGATATGATAAATGTGCCCCTTCTGCTTCATTTTCACATTTTAGAGATTTTTATATGATACATATTATTGTCGGAGGTATGGGCACTATCACTATTGATGATAATATATACCATTTAAAAAAAGGTGATGCTTTTTGTGTAAGACCTAATGAAATCTTAATACAAAACGCTGATAAAGAAAATCCTTGGGAATTATTTTTCTTTGCATTCGGCGGTAGTATGACTGATAAATTGTTCCAAAAAACCGTATTCAACCATTCTCACTACTGTACTTTAAAAGATGACACTATTTATCTGCTTTTAAAAGAAATTTTAGAAGAAATACAACTGAATGATTATACAGAAATAACTTGTTTGAATTATTTATTAAAATTACTCACTTATTTCGAATCGCACGAAAATCAACCAGCAATAAGTAAACCTAAGATTTTTAAATCTTCCAACAAAGACATAAGCGAATGGATTAAAGATTACATAAATACAAACTATGCTAAACCGATAAAAGTAAGCGATATTGCAAAGCAATTAAATATAAACCGTTCCCATCTTTATCGTATTTTTAAAAGCCAAAACGAAATCAATATTGAAACATATATTAGGATAACAAGAATTCACCAAGCGTGCCATTTGCTTAAAACTACTAATTTTTCAGCAAATGTTATAGCGTCACTTGTAGGATATAATTATTATCCAAACTTTTTCAAACACTTTAAAGAAGATATAGGAACAACACCTACAAAATACCGAAAAGGATAAACGAGAGTGGATTTTCCACTCTCGTTTAATTATTTGACAGTTATTGACATTATAGCGTTATAATGAATACCTGCTATACCATGTTGAGGGATTTTAGTGTTGTTTGCATCAAGACCAATTATTTCAGTATACATATTACAATGTTCATGTCCGTGAAATACACCCTTAATTATATCAGCATTACTGCGAATAAGGTTGTAAACTTCTTTTGTGACATCATCAGAATTAGCATTGCCTATATAACCAATATAATTAGTCATATTACGGGTTTGCGAAGCAGTTCCTTCCAATTCTTTACCAAAATAATCGGTAATATGGGTATTACCAAACTTATATGACGTTTCTTGCGGATTCATTGTAAGCATTGGTATATGTTGGAAAACAAGCACTGCCATATCGTTTTCACGCGCATATGAAAGGTCATTTTTCAAGCTTTCGAGTTGACTTTCCCAATACTTACAACGCGAATTATCAAGTCCAATAATCATAACCTTATCATTTATAATATCGGAAGAATAATATACATCATTACTCCACCCTGACTGACAAAACGCAAAACGTTCTTCAAGAGATAAGATATTATCTATCTGCAAATCTGGTTGAGATATCTCATCACCCTCATGATTACCCATAATCATAGTAAGATTGTTATTTACTTCTCTCTCGGTAAATACACGACTCGTGAGAGATAATCCGCCATATGAAATATAATCAACCGAATCTCCGCCTAAAACAACCCTGTCGAACGAATTTGCAAAATTCATCGCTTTAATAGTTGGAGACAAAGACCAACCGCTTCTTGCCCAACTACGACCTCTATATGAAGATAATGTTGTAGGCAAACCTTGTAAAATATCTTTTTGGTTAATGTAGTTAAAATGTGGGTCAGCCATAAATGCAATTTTAGTTTCTTCCATACCGTTAATACCGCTATCAATCACTATATCGTTTACGTTTAATCCATTCCAATTATAAATATTATAAACATCCCCATCAGCACCCGTGCCGTATTTGAGAACTCTATTAGTATTATAGTCGTTCATTTGATTTTGGAAATTGGATTTAGTAACTTCTATAACCTTTGTATCAACATCTCGTTTTTCAGTTGTATCTGCCGCTGCTTTATAAAGACAATTTTGTACTTGGGCTGTATAAAGCACAGTTTCCACACCATTGTAATCCTTATACTTTATATATCCTTTTGCGCTATAATAAGTCGAATATTTATTTTCCGCTATATTTGTAATACAAGCAGTATATTTAACGGTTTCATTGTTTTCTTCAAGTATATTTTTAAATTGAATTTTTGTTGGCGTTTTCCCTGTTGTAAGTGGTTCAAAATCATATCCAGTATCAGTGTTCCATTTCCATTCAGAAACTACGGCTTTATCAAGAAACAAATCATAATAACCACCTTCGTCAGTAGGCAATACAATCGCACCTATATCAAGTACTTCAGGCAAACTATTATAAAACACCTTATTATTACTAAAGATAAAGCGCAAACCAATATCATCAGTTGTCATTGCATTTTCAAATACAAAGTCGCTGTTTTCTTTAAAATCAATATAAGCCGCTTCAAGAACATCGCCTTGAGAATAGGTTGATTTTTTATCTACATATGCACCTGTTTTTGTATTTTTCCAACCAACAAAAAGTTTGTTTTCAAGTGTTGAGTGAGCAACGTTTTCAACATCAATCTCGCAAGATTTATGAACAATAATAGTTTCGCCATCATTAGTAAATTCTTCTGATACATATACATCATATTTACCCGGATTTATTATTAGTTTTCCGTCTTTAGAGCCAAGCTTACTACCATCATGAGCCACCGCTGTAGCTGTATAGCCATCTTTCACTTTAAACTGTCCCCCCATATCAGTAAACTCCAATACATCATCTTCTTCAGAAAATAGCGTTATATCCCAAAAACCACCATTCATAATTACATAATCACTAAAGTCTGTGGGACTTCCTTCTGCTACAACATCTGATTTGGTAATGATTTGAACTGCTCCATTTACTGTTACTTTACCAATACCATAAGAAGAATTAACAAGTTCATGCTTAACAGAATATGCATTTTTTATATTTATATTAATATTACCGTTATAGGTTACTCCGCCACTCGCATGGCCTACACCCCATAAAAGTACGGGACAATTATTATCAACGGGATTATCTATAATTAAGTTAAAATCTCCCGAATAACTACCTACTGTGTATCCGGAACGCTGAATATGAACACCACCAGAAAGTGCATTATTAAATTCTACAGTTTGACTTCCAATACTACTCCCCGCCAAGCTGTTAGTTCTTACACGGGTAAGTGTAACCGTTGAATTATTATTCAATATACCGTAAGTTGTAAGTTTTGAAAATTTAGCATCAAAACCATTTAAATATATTCCATCATAATTGTTGCGAGTATCCACAAGACACACGTCTTTGAATTCAGTTGGTCCCCCTAAACCGAACTTTTGAACTGTACCGAAAGCACCGCTATCAGCCAAATATGTTGGTATTTTATTTCCACTTGAATCATACTGCTGTTCATACGCTTTAATGACAATTTTGGCCGAATGAGTGGGTAAATTTTCGTTTCCAACGGTTGACCAACAAGTCAAATTATGAACAGTACCAGAGGTCATACCTTTAACCGAGTTATAATCATCGCGTTGCATAATGTTAATATTGGCAATATCACCTAAAGATAAATCTGCATTAACTGACGATATAACATCATAAACTGTGGCCGCAGGTGTTTCTTTTGTTCTTCCGTCACCTGTACCACCATTCATTACATAATAATTGTTGGTTTTAGGTAATTCCTTACATTCTATAATCCATTCGCCCTCATCAAGTGTTAAGATGCCGTCTTCTGATGTAACTTCCACACTTTCAGAATTAGTTGCAATTGCTTGAAATCCGTCTTCAACTTTAAATGTACCTGCAATATCAGTAAATGCTAATAATTCTTTATTTCCCGATTTATTTATGAGTTTCCATTGACCACCGCTTATTGTCACATTGCTAAATGTTGAAAAATCACCCGTATATGTAGTATTTGAATCTATTATTTGTTGCACCGCACCGTGTACTGTAAGAGTATCTTTTTGGTTTGTGTGAGTAACCGAGTTTGCAGACTTAATATGAATATTTACATTTTTATAAAAATGTACTTGGCCGCTTGCATGATTACTTCCCCAAGTTATTGTAGGTTTAGCTTCATCATTATCAACCACAAGATTGTAATCACCATACATTTTAAAGTACTCTATACCTGCAGACGGCAAAAATATACCGCATCCATACGGTGTTCCTACTGCATTTTCAAAAATAACGGTCATATCTTCTTGATATTCATGCCAAGTATCGTATCCGGAATTTCCCATTTTAAAGTTAAGACCTGTAAGATTTGTAAAACCGCCGGTCCATGTACCGTCACTATTAAAAGACGGCATTCCATACTTTGCACTTTCTTCAAAAATAACATTATTACCGTCAAATCCCAATAAATCATATTGGTCACGCATTGAAATAATACGAATATTCCTGAACACTGTAGGTCCGCCCAAAATCACATTAGCAGGACTGTCGTTTGTACGAATATTATGACAAAAAGCAAGATATACTTCTTCACCGTTTTGAGAATATCCTTGAATAACTACTTGGGCTTCGTGTGTAGGTATTGAACCGCCGTTAACAGTAAAAGCTGTAAGTTTTGTTTCGTCTCCTTTTACAATACTTCCCGCACCATCATTCCAATTGGGACTATTCATAATATTTATATTAGCAATATCACTTGCACCCAAACCATCTTGATTAATAGAGTTAATGACATCATAAACTGTGGCCGCAGGTGTTTCTTTTGTTCTTCCGTCACCTGTACCGCCATTCATTACATAGAAATCCTTAATTTCTCTTTCTAAAATTTCACTTTCAGCTTTTGGTAATAAAGCAAATGTGCTTATATAAACCAAAGTTAAAGTTAAAAAAATGCTTAAAATTCTACATACTCTTTTTTTCATAAGGCATCTCCTTTCGCACAATTACCACTCTGATTTATCAATAAGCTCATTATCCATATTTACACGAGTTATGGAAAATTCTTTAACTTTTCCAAATCCAACAAGTTGAAGTTCTATCCCTTTCACTTCTTCAATAATAAAAGGAGTTTTTATTTCTCGTGTCACGGTTATTAAACCATCGTTTTTTTCTGTTGAAGTTTTATCCAATATCAAGTTGTCAATTCCGTTTAATTTAACCTTTATATCACCATTATCCTCATATGAATATTGAATTTTATACTCTGCACCAGTTCCAAGATTAGATAACAATTCTTTTGAAAAAGCACTATTACCATTTAACATCAAACTTCCGTCTATTATAAAATTTTTATCCTTATTTTCGTATTGTATTACCAAATCCCTTATATCAATAATTGCATCACCGTTAGAATCGGAATATATTGTGTTAAGGTCATTTTCAAAAACACCACTATAATTATTATTCTTTATTGATAAAATCAAGGCCCTTAAATTATTTATATCTGATTCGTCAATTAGACCATTACCATCATAATCACCTGGTATTAGAAAAGCACTCTCACCATTTTTAAAATCACATACAACTACATCTTTTTGGTATTTTTTAGCCGAAACTACTAAAAAATTTAAAATAATAAAACATAATAAAATTAAAAACAACACACTTTTTAATACTTTTCTCATATCCATAACCTCGTTTTGAAAAAGTTATTTTTTCTCGCATCGCAAATTTTGGTTTGCGATGCAAGAAAGATACAGCGGAAAGGGAGATTTACTGTATCAAATAATAAGATGTTTTAAAATAATACATCTAATTTCATTATAAATGATAAAATCACCTTTTCAATAGCGTTATGTTGCAACACAATAGTATTTTGTTGCAATTTTAATTTACAAAAAAAGAAGAACCGAAGTCCTTCTTTTTTGTTAATAAACTTATGCAAATTTTGTTTCAATTTTAACTTCTGTATTTGCGCTAACTTTAATTTCTGCAATACTTCCCTCGCTGTTGTCAACAATAACGTCAACAATTTTGTTTTCAATTTCACGGCGAATAAGGTTGCGAAGTTCTCTGGCTCCTCGTTTTCCACCGTCGCATTTTTGTGCCAAATACTCGCAAAGTTTTTTATCATAAGAAAAATCAATAAGTTTTTCTTTTAAAGCAGATTTCAGTTCATCTAACATTAATGCCGCAATTTTTGTAAGTGTTTCTTGAGATAAGGGTGAAAATACCACTATTTCATCAACACGGGCAATAAATTCGGGTCTTAAGAAACTTTCAAGCGCTTTTAATGCCTTTTCTTTTGATGCTTGTGCTTCGGTTCTGCCAAAGCCCAAAAGGTTTTCACTTTTCTCACTTCCTGCATTGGAAGTCATAACAATTACAGTGTTTTGGAAATTAACCGTTCTGCCCTGTGCATCGGTAACCTTACCGTCATCAAGAATTTGTAAAAGAATATTAAGCACGTCGGGGTGTGCCTTTTCAATTTCATCAAAAAGCACCACCGAATACGGCTTTCTTCTAACCTTTTCGGTAAGTTGACCTGCCTCGTCATAGCCCACGTATCCGGGAGGGGCACCAATAATACGGGATACCGAGTGCTTTTCCATAAATTCCGACATATCAAGACGAATTAAAGTTTCGGGGGTGTTGAAAAGTTGTTCTGATAACACCTTTACAAGTTCGGTTTTACCAACACCTGTAGGTCCTACAAATATAAAAGATGCAGGGCGGTGAATATTGCTGGTTTGTACTCTTGACCGCTTAACCGCACTTGCTACCAACTTTGTTGCATTTTCTTGACCGATAATACGCTTATTTAAGGCATCTTCCAAAGTTGAAAGTTTTTTAAGGTCGCTTTCCTGAATTTTGGTAGCGGGAATACCTGTCCAAAGTTCAATAACCCTTGCAATATCCATAT
>SVOX01000014.1 GCA_015066165.1 Oscillospiraceae bacterium
AGTCTGCTAAGACTGTAACACTCAAGAAGAATTCAATTACTTCTACCACGCTTAAAAAGTTAAAGGCAAAGAAGTATTACTATGTAAGAGTTCGTACCTATAAGACTTATAAGGGCAAGAAGTACTATTCTGCTTGGTCAACTGCAAAGAAAAAGAAAACTAAATAATTTAGTTTAAAACCAAAAAACTCCCGTGGAAACACGGGAGTTTTTTTGGAAAGGTTGTACAAATTAAATGCCCTTTAGATTTTTGGGCTATATGTTTGAACCACTACATATTAAATCACACCGTAGGTGTGAATGTAATCAATGCGAAGCATTGTATGTAATTGCAACGAAAAGTTGCGTATGTAATCAAGCCGAAGAAATACACCTTGCGGTGATAACATACACGCTAAAGCGTAATTACATTCCGCTAACGCGGATTACATACCAAGCCTTCGGCTTGGATAAAAGAAAGCATCGCTTTTGCGGTGCTTTCTTTTTGGCGGAGACGGAGGGATTCGAACCCTCGTCCCTCAAGGGGCATCATGATTTCGAGTCATGTCCGTTATGACCACTTCGATACGTCTCCATATATTGATTTTAAAAAGTATTGTTGGTGATATTCACACCAACAATACTAATTATAAAGAATTGCGACTTAAATGTCAAGGGAATTTTGAGCATTATTAGTCTTTTAATACAAAGGGTTTGTTTTGGAAAATTTGGTTTGCGTTGTCTATAAAATCTTTAAAAACAAGGTCACGCTTTCGGGCTATTGTTCGTGGTGTTTTTAGTAAGATTTCATAAAGCCAAGGACCATTATAACCGCTTTTTAAAAGAGCTTGATAAACCTCTTGCCACTCAACTTTACCTTCACCGGGCAGCCAATGTTTTTCGTCGGTGAAATCATAATCAGACACATGCAAAGTGACTATTTTATCACCGAGTTTTTCGATTAAATTTAAGTTATTGTCAATGAGCATATGGTTGGTATCAAGGCAAACTTTAAGGCGGTCGTCGGCGCTTACAAGGTCTGCCATTTCTTCAGAATTTCTGCCAAGGCAGGTTCTTGGCAAGTCTTCTACCGCTATAACGGCATCATATTTTGAGGCAAACTCGGCTAGTTCTTTAAGGGATTTTTTTGAAGCGTCTAATTGTTTTTTTCGGGTTTCGGGCTCTTCGCTTATGGGCTCACTTGAAGGGTGGGCAACAAAGATTTTAACACCAAGCGACGAGCCATTTTTTATATTTTCACTCCACCAAGCAACCGTTTGTTTGCGTATTTCTTCATTTAATGAAGCAATGTCAAGTTCTTTTGGTCCCGCAAATGGAAGGTGAAACGACCAAGGAACTATACTGTATTTTTCGCAAAGGCGTTTGATTTCTTGGTAGTCAAAATTCGGATATTCGGTCCAGCCACGGCTGATTTCGATAAATTTAATACCTGATTTTTCTAAATTTTGAAAATTTTCTTCGGTAAAAAGAAAACCGCAAGTTGAAAGTCCTACTTCTAACATACTAAATCTCCTTTAAACAATTTCGATATTTCCGAGTGTATAATATCCGTCTGTTTGGGGTGCGTCAGAACAAAAGTAAATATTGCCAACTTCACTGTCTTCAATGGCGATTTTTATCTCATATTTGCCTTTTTTGATATTGCTTGGAAGCGTTATGAAGAAACGTTCAACATTTTTGCCCGGAAGCCAAGTTGTAATATCGATATCAGTTAAAAATTCTTTACCGCAAAGTTTTACTTTAAGCGGTATTTTTTTATAAATCGGGGCAACGCCGACATTGTCAACACCGAGTTTTAATTCTACTTGGTCACCTTTTTGTGCTGTTTTAGGGAATTTGAAAAAGTCGATTTGGAAGTGATAACCCATTTTACTTACCCAATAGTCGATTTTTTCTTTCCACTCGTTTGGAATAGGGAAGTTTTTGGCATTGAATTGGCTTATATGCCATTTTAGCGTAAGACCTACAATCTCATCAATATCCCAGCCCTGTCTTTGCCACTCTTTAAGCCACCAGTAACTCTCAAACGCTACGGGCGAAGTTTGCCACAAATCAGGCATTTGGGCGATATTGGGCGGATAATATTCGTAAATGTGGAACGGGTCGCCAAGCCCGTCACCACGCCAACCAACTTTTGATTTTTGGTTGAGCTTTAAAATAAGGGCAGGGTTGATAATTTGCCCCATAAGGCGAGTATTTTTGAAAACGGAAGTATAAGTGTTATAAAGTTCTTCAATATCTTCGGGCGGATAGGCATCAAAATTACAACCTTCACCCCAAGCCCCCGGCAAAGCAATATCTATTGCTTCTAAAAATGGGTTGCTGTCAAATCTTTCACCCAAAGCACGAACAGCTTTTTTGAAAAGTTCAAGATACAACGGGTCGGTGGGTGAATCTTTAACCCTTTGCATTGGCGGTCTTTCGGGACAAGGGAAAAGAGTTTTCATCCAGTCTGGCACATCGTCACGGGCGCAGTTGCTGTGGGGCATAAAGCGAAGCACAAGAGTTTGATTGTGCGCTTTAGCGCCGTCTAAAATCTTTTGTATAAAATCATAATTATATTCGCCACGTTTGGGCTCAAATTCTTTCCACAAAAAGCGAAAATATGCAACCGAAGTTTCGGGGTAATAGCCCTCACTTCTGCCGTTTTCCAAAACACCTTCGGGAATGGGAAAACATTCGTAATCTTGGGTTTCGGTCATGTTGTTTTCGGGGCGGACCACAACGTCGGAATAAAGCGGTTCGTCCTTGAAGTGCTGAAAACTCATAAAGCCAATAAAATGGTTTTGAACGGGTTCTTTTTTATAGCCAAAATAATTAGTTTCACAAGCGTTTTTAAGCATAGTTATCACCTTGTAATTTTATTAATTATATTTTAGCATAAATGATTATACATATCAATTGCAAGTTTAAAAAAACGCAATAAAAAACACCCCTGAGAAAAGGGGTGTTTATTATTATTATTTAGTTTTCTTTTTCTTTGCAGTTGACCAAGCTGAATAGTACTTCTTGCCCTTAACTGTCTTATAGGTACGAACTCTTACATAGTAAGTCTTCTTTGCCTTTAACTTCTTAATAGTTTTTGAAGTAATTGAATTCTTCTTAAGTGTTAAAGTCTTTGCAGACTTAAAGTCTTTTTTGAGTGAGTACTGGATTTGATAACCAGATACTTTTGTATTCTTCTTGATTTTAACCTTCAAGCTCTTCTTTGCGGCTGTGAGTTTTGAAATTTTGGTGTTCTTTGGAACAATTTCATAGTAAAGTACGCTAGAGCCGCTATAATTACCCTTGAATGTTACAGTAATCTTATACTTGCCATAGTTCTTTGACTTCGTGTTGGCATAAGCAACAGTGTAATCAACGCCATTCTTAAGAACCGAGCCGTTTATATCCTTAACTGTTACTGCAGGTAATTGTACCTTTTTATTGTAAGTAACCTTTTCGGTTGTTGTAACAGATGCTATCTTAGCGATTAGGTAATAACTGGTATGACCACAAGCTGTACATCTAACAGAATATGAACCGTTAGTGGTAAAAGTTGCTTTAGAGCCGGGAACTGTTATATTATTGTGAGCAAGTTTTGTGCCCGTTACTGTTGCTTTACAATTGATACATGTTTTATCAGTAGTACATGTTGCATTTGCCCAGTTATGATTACTAATAACTGATGCGTTAGTTGTAATATATTGACCTAACACTTCAACGTGAATTTGATAATTCCCGCCTACTTGCCAATGTTCTCCATATTGGGTATCATACAAGTCAAAATAATATTTATTGTCATTGAATGTGATGTAGGGATAATCTTCTTCATCAAATTCAACATTATTTGTTACGGTATCACCGTTTTTAAGTGTGATGGTATAGGTGGTAAACTTATTATTATAAGAATAACGATAAAATTTGGTCTCGTTCTCTTCTGCATCCCAATAAGTTGACCAATAACCGCCTGAACAATCCACTGTAATTGGCGCAAATTCTATTTCGCTAATGGGGTTTGCTATGACTTTTACCTTTGCGGGATATTCAATACCATGAACCTTTATAGTAACATCATATGTCTGGCCTACTTGCCAATGTTCTTCATATTGAGTGTCCGAAGGCGACATATCTATCCGGGTGCCATCATATTCAAAACTTAAACCGGTTTTTGTAGTTGTGGTACCATCTTTAAAGGTTACAGTATATTTAAGGGAGTCGTAATAATAATATTCAAAAAACTCGTCATCGCCATCCCATTCATACCAACCGTTTATATTTTCAAGAAGTTCTGCTGTTTGGAATTCAATGTTCTGAATAGGATTTTCGAATTTTGAAATTTTTACAGATAAACTATATTCGTTCCCATAGTCACTTATTGCAAAATAATATGTTTCACCGGCAGTAAGGTTGTAGATTAATTTGAAATTAAGGCCTTCGCCGTTATCGTCATCATTTTCCAAGACATTATAATTGTCGTCATAAAGTGTAACATATGGGTCACTTTCAAAATCGTAGAACGATGATTCAAAAGCGTAAAAATCGGTGGTTGATGGGGTGAACTTTAATAAAGTTGGGTCACTTTCTTCAATGATTTTAGGTTGGTTTAAATCAAGTGTTTTAAATTCAGGATCGGCAACTGTAATAGAGGTCGGAATTTCAAAATCGCATATCCAAGCAGTAACATCATAAGTCTTACCGGAATACCAATGGTTTGAACGTTGGTTATCTTCAAACCGAATTTCTAATTCTGTACCATCAATATCAATATAATAATAAACATCATCATATTCTGCAGTATAACTATAATTGATATCGTATGTTTCTATTTCTTCACTATCAGCAAATTTGACTTGACATGATAATAGTTCCGGATATGTATAATGAAAATATCTATTATCATTATCATCCCAAGAAAAATAACCATCAGAGAATGCTTTAATAGTAACCGGATCGATATCTATATTTTCAATACCAAGATCATCATATATTACTTTTGTAACCATTACAGGAATTTCGCATTCATTTAAGAAAGCATTATCGTAAATCCAAGTTCTAAGATAATATGTTTCATAAGCATATAAAAATGCTGTTTTGCGGAAATTATTACTACTACCGTGGTCATCTCCGCCTTCGTAATTAACATCATTACCTTCAGAATCAAAAATATTAACTTCAGGATCTAATTCATCTGCAAAAGATTCGAAAGTATAATTGCCGGACTCTTCAGGAGTGAATGCAAACCACGCGTATTGTTCTCCTTCCATAATATTTGCTGTTATTTGTTCATCAAGGGAAAGTTCAGTACACCCTTCCTGCGATGGAATTTCGACTGCAAATACCGCAGTGCTCATAACTGATGTGAGCATAATTACAGCCAGCACAATTGCAACCGTCTTTTTTAATATTGAGTTCATAAAAGACCCTCCTTTTTTATAATATATGCCTATACTTTTGATAGGCATATTGTTTTGTGTAATGTTGGAAATTTGGTTTATTCAAAAGAATTCATAATATCTTTTTCAAATTGTACCGCTGTCATACCGCCACCGTGGCTATCGTGCCAACGGTTGTTTTTCATATAAATTGCGGTAATTTGATTTTTGGGGTCGATAAAGAAGTGGGTACCGTATGCACCGCTCCAACCGTAGCAACCGTCGGGTAGGCAGTCGTCGCCAACAGTCACCCTAACGCCAAGCCCCCAAGAATGCTTTGCGCCTTTTGGCATATATTCTTGCGGTACGTATTTTTTGTAAAGGGCAGGAAAAAGTTCGGGTGATACGATTTGCTTTCCGTTATACGTGCCGTTTTGCCTTAACATTTCGGCAAATTTAAAGTAATCTTCAATACTTCCAACAAGCCCAGCACCCGCACAGGTGTAGGTAAGGGGGAAACCCTCAAAAGTGTGACCTGTCATATCCACGTTAAACAATATTCCACCGGCACCCCTGTCTGACATAGAAACAACACGTTCCCATTGTTCAGGTGTTGGGGTATATGTAATATCTTTTATTTCAAGCGGTTTAAAAATATATTCGTTTAAAAAATCGGCATATTTCATACCGCTGTGACGCTCGATAAGAAGCGCTATAAGGTCAAATGCAAAATATCCGCTATAACCCGTTTGATAATACGGCTCAAAACAAAGACAGGTGTTTTCAAGGCAGTATTGGGCGGCAGTTTTGTTGGTTTCGAACATTTCTTTTGGCATTTCAAATTCTTGTGGCAAGTAAAGTTCGCTAGACGCCATAAAACCGCTGTTGTGGGACAAAAGTTGCGACAAAACAACCGGGCGTTTTGGCTTATGGCTTGGCACTACTT
The DNA here is from genome assembly GCA_015066165.1 of Oscillospiraceae bacterium. Taxonomy (GTDB): domain Bacteria; phylum Bacillota; class Clostridia; order Oscillospirales; family Acutalibacteraceae; genus UBA737. The sequence continues at coordinate 6,300 of SVOX01000014.1, forward strand.
TGCCGTTTTCGAGTTTGCCAACATAAATATTTTCAAATTCGGGGAAGTGGTCACTCACCTTGTCGTCAAGTGAAAACCAACCTTTTTCCGCACCAATAAGAGTGGCTATTGCGGTTACGGGCTTTGTCATTGAGGCCAGGCGGAACATAGCGCCGCTTTTGAGTGGTTTTTGATTTGGCGCATCACTAAAACCAAAGTGTTCGTTCATTAAAATTTTGCCGTTTTGCGCCACCATTACGGCAGCACCCGCAATATTGCTGTATTTAATATCGTTTTTAATGCTGTTCTCAATGTTTTGTTGAAGTAAATTCTTGTTGAGTGTTTGCATTTAATCACCTTTTGGATTTATTTATAAGTGTATTATATGTTTTTTCAGGCGTGATTTCAAGATAAATTCCTTAAAAAAGGAATATAGCAAAAAAACAAGGATTTATAGATAAAAATCATGACAATAAAATTAAGGTGGTTTTTGCTGAGTTATTGCAATTAAAATTTTTATTTTTCTAACCTAAATTGTTATATAATAATTGTACCCGATCGACAAATTTTTGTCAATCGGGTACAGTGTGATTTGGTATTTATTTATTTTGTGCCAAGTAATTTTGGGGACCTGTTTCGTAAAGATTGTTACCCTTGCTGTCAATTACAACAGTGACGGGAAAATCTTCAACTTCAAGGCGCCTTATTGCTTCTGCACCCAAGTCGTCGTAAGCAATAACTTCGGCCTTTTTGATGCATTTAGAAAGCAACGCACCGCAACCGCCAATAGCGCCAAAATATACCGCGCCGTGTTCTTTCATAGCGTTTATAACTTCCTTGCCACGCTTTCCTTTGCCAATCATTCCTGTTTGCCCGAGTTTTATTAAAGCGGGGCTGTAGGCATCCATACGGTAAGAGGTGGTAGGTCCTGCCGAGCCGATGGCTTGACCGGGTTTTTCGGGGGTTGGACCTACAAAGTAAATAATACTGTCTTTTATATCTAAAGGCAGGGGTTCGCCTTTGTCAATTAGTTCGCAAAGGCGTTTGTGTGCGGCGTCACGTGCGGTGTAAATAACGCCCGAAATAAGACAACTGTCACCGGCGGTTAGTTTTTTTGCCATTTCTTTTGTGAGCGGAGTTTTAATATTTATTGCCATTTTAAATTACCTCCGTCTTGTGTCTTGTGACGTGGCAGTTGATATTAACTGCTACGGGCAAACCTGCAATATGTGTTGGGAAGTATTCAATATTTACCGCCAATGCGGTTGTTTTACCGCCAAAGCCCTGAGGACCTATTCCCAAAGCGTTTATTTCGTTTAATAAATCTTTTTCAAGCCCGGCATAAAAAGGGTTTTGGTTGCTTTCATAGGCGGGGCGAAGCAACGCTTTTTTGGCTAAATATGCCGCTTTGTCAAAAGTTCCGCCAATGCCAACGCCCACAACTATTGGTGGGCAAGGGTTGGGACCCGCTTCTAAAACGGTTTTTTTGACAAATTCTTTAACGCCTTTAAGACCGTCAGAAGGGCGAAGCATTGCAATTTGGCTCATATTTTCACTGCCAAAGCCCTTGGGCGCTACGGTGATTTCAATTTTATCACCGCTAACCAATTCGAAATATATCATAGCGGGGGTGTTGTCACCTGTGTTTTTGCGGTTTAACGGGTCAGCAACAACGCTTTTTCGCAAAAAACCTTCGGCGTATCCTTGGCGTACACCTTGGTTTACCGCCTCGGTAACGTCGCCCTTAATGTGAACGTCTTGACCGATTTTCAAAAAAACACAAGCCACGCCCGTATCTTGACAAACGGGCAGGTTTTTTTGCTCGGCTATTTGGTAATTTTCAATTATATGACCTAAAATTTCCTTGGCTTGAGGCCACGGTTCTTGGTTGTAGGCGTTTGTTATGCAATTTTTAATGTCACTGCTTAAAAAACAGTTTGCTTGGATGCAAAGTTTTTTAACGGTTTCAGTGATTATTGAAGCGTCAATTGTGCGCATAATTTCTCTCCTTGAGTATATGTCAAGGTGATTATACCACAGTTGCTTTAAAAAGTAAATACAGGCAGTAAGAATAGGGCTTAAATTTATTGACAATAAATTTTAAAAATAGTATTATGTATTTATAAAGAGATTAAGGGGATGCAAAAAATGAAAAAGATTATAAAACGGATTATAGTGTATGTTTTGATGCTTGTATTAACCGTTTCGACCGTTTCTTATGTGGGAAATGATATTTCGGTTGTGAACGCCGCATCAACCAGCACAACTATTTCTATCAAAAAACGCCCGAACTTAAAGGCGAGCAGTATTAAAACCGCCTCGGTTAAATTGAAATGGAGTAAAACAAAGGGTGCTACTTCATATAAGATATACCGTAGCACAAATAAAAAAACTTGGAAGTCAATTAAAAGCACAAAAAGTACTTCATACACCGTAAAAAAATTAACTGCGGGTAAAAAATATTACTTTAAAATACGGGCGTATAAAAAAGGTAAAAAGAGTCCTTACAGTAAAATTATAACCGTTACTCCAAAACCAAGCAAAGTAACCGGAATTAGTGCCAAATCTAAAACTTGTACGCAAATTAATCTTGCTTGGAAAAAGGTTTCGGGTGCAACGGGGTACAAAGTATATATTTACAACGGAAATACGAAAAAGTGGAAAAACCTTAAAACCACCAAATCCACAAGTTATACTGTAAAAGGTTTAGGCGTAGGTACGTCTTATAAATTTAGAATAAAAGCATATAAGAAACAAAAAAGCAAAAATATTTACGGTAGTTATTCGAACACCTTTACAACTTCAACAATGGGTGCGTCTTATTTAATTGGCAGAACATTGGGCGAAGTTAGAAGTACGTACGGTCAAGAATATATTTTCACATATTATGAAGGCGGTTACTTTATATTTTATGAAAAAAAGAAAATAGCATTTTTGTTAGATAATTATTATCAAAACCCAACAGATGATGTGAAAATAACAGCGGTATTATCTATGGGTACAGGAAAGGTGTTTGATAACCTGCATGGAAATATGACATATCCGCAAATTGTTGAAGCGGTGGGCAAAAATGTTAAAATCGGCACGCCTGAATATTGGGAGAATTTAATGGAAGATAAATGGATGTATTCACTCAGTTTTAAATATAATGGCTACGATATATCATATAGTTGGGATGCTGACCCTAACAAAACAAAATCCAATGATGTATATTTGCAAAAAATACAATAAAATAAAAACAGCGAGGTGAATTTCACCTCGCTGTTGCTGTATTATTTCAAGATTTTCTACAATAATGTTTGTTAATTTATTTATTGAAAAATACACATTGTTTTTTCCAGTTTATTACTTTTGTGTTAAAAAATATTGATTGAACTTTTTTCTAAAAGTGGTAAAATAAAAATAGAGACCCCAAAAGGTGTTTAATATTTTTTGTGAAAAGCGGTGAAAGAATGTCATTATATATCTTAATGGAAAATAGCTCGTCCTATTTTTTTGAAACTAGAAGAAAACAGGAAATTGCCAGCATAAAATCCCTTAACCAAAAAAGAATACCTACTATTGTTTTTGAAAATATAGAGGATGTCCCTGAGATTTTTACCGATTCTGAGGCGGTGCTTTTAGTTGCCCACGGGTTAAACGAAAACAACAAGCATTGCGTTAAAATTTGTAACGAAAACGGCATTCCGGTAATTATGCTGCACGATAAAAGCAAACGGCACTACAAATATATTTATAGTTTGATTACTGATAATGACGATATTACCGCTTCGATGGTTTATAGTTATTTTAAATCTAACGGAAAAGAAAAAATCGCTTTCTTTGGTTTTTATGCCAATTCAGAATCTGACACATCAAAGATTGATGCTTTTTACAAGGTTGATTTAAATTTTTCGAGCGATGATGTTTTTCATATTAAAAGCGGTTTTGACGAATGTATGAAGGATTTTTGGGAACATAGGTATGAATACGACGGCGTATTTTTCCCTAATGATTTCGTGGCAATCGCATTTTTAAATTATTTTAAAAATAATGAACCGTCGTATATAGAAAAACGCTTTTTTATAGGATTTTCCGATACTATTATGGCAAAACTTTTTCACATAAGCGTTTCAAGTATTACTTACACTTCAGAAACTGTTAAGTCGGCTGTGCTTCAAATTTACAGATGCTTAATAAATAAAAAGAACGTTTTTAACTGTATTTCCATTGACTTGAAAAGCAGTCTTATTCCGCGTGATTCCACCCAAAAACGAGCGCTTACTAATTTTGACTTTTTCACAACCAGAATTAAGCGAAAGGGTTCTATGAGTTTTGACGATGTAGAAGAGTACGATCATAAAACTGACCCTGCTTTAAAGGATATATTTTTGTTAGAAAATTTGTTACTTAATGCAAAAACGGTGGATTTGTTAATAATTTATATGTTCTTAAAGGGTTATTCAAATACTATGATACCAACAAATTGTTTTTAACACCGCAATCGTTAAGCACACATAAAAATAATTATTTTAGACAAACAGGGTGTAAAGATAAAAACGAATTTGTAAAATTGCTTTCAAAATATATTTCTCAAAATCATTTTGAAGAGTATATACGCTTTGTTTCTAAAGATATTACCGATTTTTCAAACTATTAAGACGGATGGCTTTGGCTATCCGTTTTTGTAATTATTATATATATGAAAAGCATTTTAATACATTTGTATTTATAAAAACTGCATTGTTGCGTATGGGCTATTATGATAAAATAATAATGTAATAATGTACATAATTAGATGCTTTTGCATAAAAATTATAGGCAAATATGCTAAAAATGATTTTGGCATTGTCCAATAAGGGTGCGTTATTATTTAAAAAGGGTTCAACCCATTATTTATACAAAAAACCGAAAGGAAGATTTGTTATGAAAAAAACAGCAATAAGATTATTGGCACTTGTGTTGTCACTCGTGATGTGCTTGACTTTGGGCGCTTGTGGTGGCAAAGGTGACGCAAAAAGCCAACCAGTGTCAAGCGAAGAAGAAACCTTTGATGAATTGGGCGGCGATATTGATTTCGAAGGTACTGTTTCAGGTGCCGAAAGTGAGAATGCCGATACAAACAAAAATAGTGGCGGCAAAGGAAATTCGAATACTGCTTTTAAGGGTGAAACTGCACAGTCAACCCGTTTAGATGTTTTCAAAAATATTCCTAAAAATCTTAAGGGCACAACAGTTACGTTCGCACACTGGGGCGACGAAGGTGGTGCCGAGTACGTAAAGGTTGCCAAAGCATTTACAAAGCTTACCGGCATTAACGTAAAATGGCAATTGTACGACCAAACTACATACGAAGCAGATATTGCTAAACAAATAGTTGCAGGTCAAGGTCCTGATATCATTATTCTCAATGATAAAATCCCTCAAATATATGAGATAGCAGGCGAATTACCCAAGATTTTCAACGTTAAAGATGGCTTCTGGGATCCTCGCATTACCGAACAAACCAAATTTAAGGGCAAAAGCTACTTTGTAAACTCATACTACAGCCCATACGTACCAACTGCAGGTATTGTAGTGTATAATAAAAAGATTTTCAACGATAATGGTCTTAAATCTCCGGTTGATTATATAAACGAAGGCAAATGGACTTGGGAAAACTTTAAGCAATGTATGCTTGATGCAGATAAGATAGGTTATTATGGCGGTGTTCTTGATCCGTATTTAATGTCTCTTACAATGGGTCCTGGCTTTATATCTTATGATGCTAAGACAGGCAAAATGAGCACTAACAAAAAGAATAATGCAATGCTTAAATCTCTTAAATTCTATGCAGAATGTCGCGAGGAAGGCCTTTGTGGTAACTACTTGATTGCTCAATATCCCGCAGGTAATATTGCAATGCTCACTACCGATGCTTATGCAATAAAGAAAAACGGTTATCTTAAAGATATGTCGGCGAGTGATTTTGGCGCAGTAAGAATGCCTGACAGTTTTGAAGGCAAGAAGTGTAATTACGGCGGTGTTGGTATTCGTGCATATATTCGTTTATATCAAATAAATTCTCGCCAATATTCTTTAAAAGCAAAGAAATAATTATTAAATTTTTTCGTTATCATTCCGAGTAAAACTCGGAATGATAACGGCATATTACTCGGATAAGGAGGTAAAGCAGTTGAACAGGTTAAAAAAAATCATAGCAGTTATAATGCTTTTTGTTTTAATCCTTTCTTTAAGTACCGAGGTTTTATATGCGCTTCCTTCAAAGGGCACGGAAAATAGTACGACAGCGGTTCAAAATATAGTTTATAACAACGAGTATCAAAAATATAAACTTAAAAATTATGCAAAAGCAACCCAAAAATTCGAATTCAACGTAGAAAATTGTGTTTCTGACGGTGCTTTAATAAAAGACGGTAAGTCTTGCAAAGTAACCAAAGGGAATGCGGTTGAGTTTTCGGTCAACGTACCCGAAAATGCAGCGTACAATATTGCTTTGTCGTTCGCTGTGTTGGACGATATTACCGAAAATTACAAGTTTTCTCTTAAAATAGATGGTAAGGTACCCTTCGCTGATTGCGAGGAGTTGCTTCTTCGCGCTTTGTGGGAGGACGACGGCTTTATCAGAACTCTCAACAACGGGGACCAAGTAAGCCCCCTTCAAAAGCATAAGGAAGGATTTTGCCTTCAAAAAATTACTGATGAAGAAGGTATAGAACTTTATCCGTATGAGTTTATGCTTTCAAAGGGCGACCACGTAATAACCATAGAGTCTTTAGGTAAGGATTTCTTGATTGATAAGGTGTGTTTACTACCGCCCGAAGTTATAAATCCTTATAGTGAGGTTTCAAAAACATACGGTAATTACCAAAAATATGATGGCAAACAAATTGTTATTGAAGCGGAAAAGCCGTTGCATAAAAACGCATATTCCTTATCGTCAAAAAGCGATCAAGGAACAGCCGATATTTCGCCTTCAAATGCTTCAAATGCGGTTATTAACCATATTGGCGGTACTACTTGGACAGCGGCAGGAACCGAAATTGCTTGGGAAGTAGAAGTGCCCAAGGATGGTTTATATAAACTCGGCATTGCTTTTAAACAAAGCGGTGTTACCGACGGTGAGGTTTACCGTTGGCTTAAAATTGACGGTAAAACCCCATTTGCTGAGGCGGAAAATATTAATTTCTCATACTCTACAAAATGGCAGTTTAAGGAATTTGCAAAAAATAAAGACAACGACTATCTTATTTATCTTACAAAGGGTAAACATCAGCTTTCTTTGACTGCAACCCTTTCGGACGTTGCACAAGTTTTTAAAAGACTTCAAGAAATTGTAAGTCCTTTAGGCGACCTTTATTTAGATATTGTTATGATTACAGGTGAAGCACCTGATACAAATCGTGACTATGAATTACATAAACAAATACCTGATTTTGAGACAATATTAAATGATGCAAACGTTAAGATAGATGCATTGATTGCCGATATTGGTACAAACCTTAAAGTAAACGGTGAATTAAACGGCGCTTTAAAAAATATGTCACGTATTATAAAAGAAATGCTCGACAATCCGTTTGATGCGCATTTACAGGTTCAAAGTTTTTATTCAGCGCAACAAACTTTAAGCGCTTGGCTTTATGATATTAAAAACATGTCACTTTCGGTTGACCAAATTATTTTAGCGGCTCCCGAAAAGGAATTTGATACCCCAAAAGCAGACTTTTTTGAGCAGATTAAGTTCTTTTTAATGAGATATATGGCGTCTTACGTTAATAATTCTTCCTCAACAAGCAGCAGTAAAGACGAAAGTCTGCCCACTGTTAAAATTTGGGTAAACTGGGGAAGAGATCAGGTTAAGGTGCTTAACTCTCTTATTCAGGATAGTTTTACCCCTAAAAATGACGTTAACGTTATTGTAGAGCAGGTTAACGCTACATTGGTGCAGGGCGTTATTTCGGGCAATTCACCCGACTTATACTTACATATGGCAAGAACCGAGCCGGTTAACCTTGCAATGCGTGGTGTTCTTTACGATTTAAAAAATTTCGAAGATTATAACACCGTATTAAAGGAAAATTTCTACCCTGGTTCTGAAACGCCTTACGTATATAAAAACGGAACCTATGCGCTACCCGATACACAAAACTTTTTTGTAATGTTTTACAGAAAAGACATTATGGAAAAAATGAACTTGCAAGTACCAAAAACTTGGGATGAATTTCTAACGGTGACGGGAATACTTCAGCGTAATAAAATGAATACCTATTTGCCTTATACAAAATTGGGCGCTGCATTTACGGTAAATATAGGTGCAGGCGGTCTTACAATTTTCCCCACAATGCTTATGCAAAGGGGTGGCTCCGTATATAATAAGGGGCTTAATGCTACGGCTTTAGCAAGTTCACAGTCGATAGATGCATTTAAGTTTTGGACAGAATTTTACACCGAATACAGTCTTGAACAGGATGCTAACTTTTATCAAAAATTCCGTATAGGAACCATGCCTTTGGGCATTACAAGTTATACCCAATACCTAACAATTAAGTTGGGTGCTCCCGAAATTCAGGGTAAATGGGGTATTGCGCCCATTCCAGGAATTAAAAAAGAAGACGGCAGTATAGATAATAGTTGCTCGGGCTCGGGTACGGGTGTTTCTATTATGGAATCAAGTAAAAATAAGGATGCGGCTTGGAAATTTGTTAAATGGTGGGTATCTGTTGATACGCAATACCGCTATTCTGCCGAGGTTGAAGCCATAATCGGTGAAACGGGCAGAACAAGTTCTGCCAATCCTGAAGCAGTATCACGTTTGGCTTGGGAGGATGACGCGCTTAACGTAATTTTAAGTCAATGGAAAAATGTGAAGGAAATCCCTGAAGTTCCCGGTAGTTATTACGTTTCACGTTCTATTGACCAGGCGTTTTGGGCTACCAAAAACGGCAAAAAATCTGCTAAAGAAGCAATAATAGACTGGTCACAAACCAGCGATAAAGAAATTGAGCGTAAGATAAAAGAATACGCTGATGAAAATTACGGAGGTTGATTTTAAATGAAAAATAGTAAATTGCGTACCGTAATTAAAGAGCGTGGACAAATTTATCTTTTGATAGGCCCGTTTTTAATATTATTCTTTCTTATGACGGTGTTGCCCGTTATTTCTTCAATTGTATTAAGTTTTTTTAATTTTGATATGGTGTCTTTGCCAAAATTTGCAGGGCTTGATAACTATCTTAGAATGTTTATTCAAGATGACGTATTTCCAATAATCTTGAAAAACACCTTTGTTTTGGCTATTTTAACAGGTCCCGCAGGATTTTTGCTTTCGTTTGTTTTGGCTTGGATGATAAATGAGTTCAGACCCGCTATGAGAACGCTTCTTTCCTTTATGTTTTATGTTCCGTCGTTAGTGGGTAACGCCCTTTACATTTGGACTATAATTTTTGCAAGCGACAGTTACGGTTATATGAACAGCTTCTTGCTTTCAACAGGACTTATAACCGCACCGAAACAATGGTTTTCAGATGAGGCGCTTATAGTACCTATTGTAATTATTATTCAATTATGGATGAGTATGGGTACATCTTTCCTTGCAAATATTTCGGGTCTTCAAAATATTAACCCCGAATTATTTGAAGCAGGCGCAGTGGATGGCATTAAAAATCGCTGGCAGGAACTTTGGTACATAACTTTGCCGGGTATGCAACATATGTTGCTTTTTAGCGCAGTTATGCAAATTGCTTCGGCATTCTCTATTAGTAATATCATTACTACTCTTGCAGGTTACCCCACAGTTGGATTTGCGGCAGATACAATAGTTTCATATTTGACTGACGTTGGTTCGGTAAAATATGAAATGGGTTATGCCTCTGCGCTTTCGGTAATGCTGTTTGTTATGATGTTTGGAACACGTTCGCTTATCGTTAAACTTTTGAAGAAGGTGGGGCAGTAATATGAAAATAAATTTTAAATTAAAACTGCCACAAAAACGTTCTTCAGGTACGGTTCGCAAATACACCCGTTCAAAATTTGGAAACTTTATGTTTTTTGCTTTTCTGTTTTTGTTCGGTGCATTTTCGGTGTTGCCGCTTATCTACAGTGTGGTGACTTCATTTAAGCCGCTTGACGAGTTGCTTGTTTTCCCACCAACACTTTTTACTGTAAAAAGACCTACAATTAACAACTATTTGGCTTTGCCTGAGTTGATTTCGGGTTTGAACATACCGTTATCTAGGTATTTAACCAATAGTTTGTTTATAAGTTTTGCGGGTACGTTTTTGCACGTTATAGCAGCAACAGCGGCGGCATTTGTACTTTCAAAGATAGATTTAAAGTTTAAGAAAACAATATTTCTTGTTATTCAGTTATCACTTTTGTTTAATGCTTATACCTTAAGCATACCGCGCTATCTTATATATAACGGTATGGGTATTATTGATAGTTATTGGGTTTATATTTTGCCTGCTATACCGTCTTCAATGGGTGTATTCCTTATGAAGCAGTATATGGACGGCTATATTCCCGATGCTTTAATAGAAGCGGCTAAAATAGACGGCGCAAATTATTTAAGAATATTTTGGAATATAATATTCCCCAACGTAAAGCCCTGTGTGTTGACACTTGTTTTATTTGCGTTTCAGTCAATTTGGGCAACTATCCCCACAGGCACAATTTTTAATGAATCCTTAAAAACCTTGCCCACGGTTATGGCTACTATAAGTTCGGGCGGTATAGCACGTTCGGGTGCGGCGATGGCGGCAACCGTAATTATGATGATACCTCCTATTGTTGTTTATTTATTCTCCCAAAGTAGCATTAAAGAAACAATGGGCAGTGCAGGTATAAAGGGTTAGGAGGCGGATGATATGTTAAATAAAGGTAGATTAAAATTATTCGCTTCTTTTGTTTTGGTGTTTATACTTACTTTTGCGTTGCTTACAACCAACGTGTTTGCGGCATCATATAAAACCGCAACCGCCGAAACCGAGGAAACTCCCTTTGAAACATACACTTATTGGGACGGTTTGGGCGGCAATTTAAAAACAAAAGCATATTGCAAACCAATGTATCAGCCCAAAACAGTTATAGATTCAACCTCACTTGGAACAGAACTTTTTGGCAGTGTTGCCGATATTTGTTCGGACGAGGGATATACCTATATTCTTGACAGCGCATCTTCAAAGGTATATGTGCTTGACAAGAATTATAAGTTAAAAACCGAAATTAAGAAAATTGTATATAATGGTGAAACGCTTTCAATAACCGGCGCTTCGGGTATATTGGTTAAGGATAAGAAGATATATATTGCCGATACCAAAAATGCCAGAATTTTGGTTATGAATAGTGAGGGTAAGGTGCTTCATTGCTTAACATTACCCGAATCTAAACTTATTCCCGATGATTTTAATTACAGTCCGCAAAAAATAGCGATTGATTCGAGAGATTATCTTTATATCTCGAGTGACGGTTCTTATTACGGTGCGCTGGTATATTCGCCTAATATGGAATTTTTGGGTTTTTACGGCGCAAATACCGTTGCTGTTTCGGTTGGGGATGCAATTAAAAACCTTATAAACAAAATTTTTACAACCGATGAAAAGCGTGCGGCTTCCGTAAGAGCACTTCCTTATCAGTTTACCGCTTTTGTAGTAGCGCCT
>SVOX01000133.1 GCA_015066165.1 Oscillospiraceae bacterium
CAATGGAACCCGGCAGTGTACTTGTTGATATTTCAAACGACGACCCGGGCGCTATTGAATCAAGCCACGAAACCCACCACGACGACCCACGCTACGTAGTAAACGGTGTTGTTCACTACTGCGTAAGTAATATCCCCGGTGCTGTCGCTCACTCAACAACCGTAGCACTTGCGTCTGAAACTTTGCCTATGCTTCTTAACATATTAAACAACGGTCTTAAAGAAGCGTGTGTTCGTGACGGTTTTATTCGCCGTAGTCTTACCGCATACAAAGGTTACTTAACCCACGAAGAAACCAGCGGAATTCAAAACAAACCTTGGGTTAAACCTGAAGATATTTTAGGAATTGCCGACCGCAAACTCGACTTTGCTCCCCCCGCTACTACAACAAAGAGCGAAAATTTCTACGAAAAGGTTGAGTTATAATATGAAATTTGAAACTTCTTACAAATTAGAAGATTTCATACTAAACACTAATTATAACGACTTACCGTCCAACGTAAAAACACGCCTGAAAGGTTGCTTTATCGACCTTTTAGGCGCTCTTATAATAGGCAGTCGCAGTGAACAGTTTAGTGTGGGTCTTCGCCTTGCAAAAACAATTTACGGCAAAGGTGATATTGCTGTAATAGGAAGCGAAGAAAAATTTAACTTTCTTGGTGCTTCGGCGGCTATGGGTCACAGTTCAAACGCTTACGATATTGACGACGGCCACAATCTAACCCGTGCCCATCCGGGCACGTCGTTCATTGGCGGCATACTTGCGGCGGCTTATGAAAAAAACTTAAGCCGTGATGAATTTTTAACCGCTTTGCTTGTGGCTTATGAAACCACAATTCGCAGTGGTGCGGCTATAATGGACTATTATAACTACGCCCACTCAAGCGGTACGTTTGGCGCTGTTGGCGTGGCTGCAGGTGTTGGTAGAATTTACGGATTTTCACGTGAGCAACTCAATAACGTATTGTCCGTTGCCGAGTTTAATGCACCGTTAGTCCCCGGTATTCGCAGTGTTGAATATCCTTCAATGAACAAAGACGGTGTACCTTTTGGCGTTATGATAGGCGCACTCGCTATAATGGAAACCCTTTGTGGTTTTGAAGGCAATAAAAACCTTCTCGAAGCCGAAGAATATAAGCATTATTTAGATGATTTGGGCGAAAAATATCAGATTATGGACCTTTATTTCAAGCCATACACCTGTTGCCGTTGGGCTCACCCTGCAATTGATGCTTGTATTGAAGTTTTGGACAAATATAACATACATTACACCGATATTGAAAGGGTTACTATCCACACTTTCCACCGTGCAACACTGCTTTCAAAAATTGTGCCAAAAGCAGTTGACGAAGCGCAATATAATATTGCGTATCCTGTTGCGGCTTCGCTAATATATAAAGATTTTGGATATTCACAGGTTAGAAAAGAATCTTTAGGCGACCCTAGTGTTGTTGAAATGATGGATAAACTGTTTTTCGTGACTGATGAAAAATATGACAAGCAATTCCCCGCTCACAGAATTTGCAAAGCCGAAATTATTACAAAAGACGGTAAAACCTACACTTCGAGTGAATGTGAACCTCGTGGCGAAGCAAAAGAAAACATTGGTCTTGACTGGTTAACCCAAAAATTCCGCCGAATTACAGGTCCTGTATATACTGCAGAAGGTCAGGAAACCTTACTGGAAATGATAACTGCCGACACCGATTTGCCAATAAGAAAAATTGTTGACACTGCCAACAAAAATGAGTTTTGGAAAAACGCTTGACAAAGTATTTTTCAAGTGATATAATCATACTTGCAATTAGGGAGCTTGATGAAACTCAGGCTGAGAGGAAGTCCGTTTTTAACTATGACTTCGACCGATAACCTGATGCGGATAATGCCGCCGTAGGGAAATACAGTGTTTGTATTGCCACAGGTATATTGCCTGTGGCTTTTTCATTTTGTATTTCTGAACGCCTAATCTTAAAACTCAAGGTAATTGCAAAACAAAAAAGGAGATATGAAAAATGAAAAAACAAAACATCTACCGTCTAACCCTTTGCGCTATATTCATAGCGCTTGCAACCGTACTTAGTATGATTAAAATCTACGACCCACCTCTTGGCGGTTCGGTAACACTTTTTAGTATGTTGCCAATTATTATGATTTCATCAATGTATGGGCTTCGTTGGGGACTTGCAACTTCGTTTGTTTACGCTTTAGGTCAAATGTTTTTAAGCTTTGGCGAAGTTTGCTCTTGGGGGCTTTCTCCCGTCGCTTTGGTTTTAACCTTTGCTCTTGACTATATTCTCGCCTACTTTGTTTTAGGTTTCTCAGGAATATTTGCAAAAAAAGGTGTGGTTGGAATATGTATAGGTACTGTTATGGTGCTTGTTTTAAGATTCTTATGCCACTATACCACAGGCGTATTCATCTTTGATATATGGCTCCCTGATGATTGGAATAACGTTTGGCTTTATTCCCTTTGTTATAACGGTGGCTATATGTTACCGGAAATTATTTTCACCACCGTTGGTGCCGCAATTCTTTTCAAACTTCCGCAAATAAAGAAAATTATGCAAAAATAAAAACAAAGGTCTGACTAATTGTCAGACCTTTAATTTATTTGTTATAAAAATAATAATGTTTTTTTACCGCCTCAAACGATTTTTCACTAATTACGTGTTCAATACGACACGCATCTTGGGTTGCGGTATCACAGTCAACACCAAGGGCAATTAACATATTAGAAATTACGGTGTGGCGTTCATACATTTGCTCTGCCAATTCTTTGCCCGAACTGTTAAGAGAAATATACCCCATCTCATCAACCGAAATGTATCCGCCCTTTTTCAAAATTCCAATAGCACGGCTTACCGAAGGTTTGCTATAACCTAAATATGTACCAACGTCGATAGCACGAATCTTATCATTCTTTTGTAGCAACACATATATCGTTTCTAAATACATTTGTCCCGATTCTTTAAGTGCCATACTAAAACCTACCTTAATATACTATGAAGATATTATAACATAAATCTGTTCAATTTTCAAGGGGTTGCAGATGCTTTGTTTTCAAGGTTTTGACCAAATTTGAACATCTTTGAAACCCTTGAAAATCGG
>SVOX01000134.1 GCA_015066165.1 Oscillospiraceae bacterium
TTTGAAAGTACGGCTTGTAAAATAAGTGCCAAGCGTTGTTAAAACCGCTTCGCTAACAACGTTTATCATACTTCCGCCCACTGTTTTTAAAGCAGCCAAATTCACAAAAAAACTTGCGAGAAAAGCAATAAAACTTAAGAAAATCTCGTTGGTTACAAGCCGTTTGTAATTACTTAAAAGCAATTTTATTGAAAGCACTGCAAACATTGCCGCCAAATACTTAAAACCGCCGTTACCTACTGCAGGTATAAAATACCCCAAAAACACACCAATAGCACAAGCCGGCGTATATGTAAGCGAAGCACCCGCTACCAGCGACATACCAAAAGGTAAAAGCTTGTCCATTACCACTCCTTTAGTCGCAAAAAAACCGCAAAGTAAGCACAAAATATGTGAAACTGTAGCGGTTAGTATATCCTTTATTTGTAACTTCTCGACGCTGTTTGAAACTTTGACTATTTCTTTCATAAATCCACCTTCGAAAAAATTTTTTCAAGATAAATTATATCATTAGTTTGTAAAAAAAATTGTCAAAGTACGATGTAAAACAAAGACGCTTTTTGCGGTAAAAGATAAGTTTGTAATAAAAAAACATAAAAAGGCAAAAATACATTGGAAGGTGGTAATATTATGAAAAAATTTCAAAAATATTTTGTTTGTTTTTTTCTTATGGCAATAATTTTAACAACGAGCGTTTTTGCACTTTCTAAAATTGGCTCACGTGGTGAGGAAGTTAAAAAAATTCAAACCGCTTTGCGTGATAAAGGATATTTCACAAGCCAAATCGACGGCATTTTTGGAACAAAAACAAAACGTGCTGTTGAAAATTTTCAAAAAGACCATGGGCTCACGGTTGACGGTATTGCGGGAAAAAACACACTTAAAGCACTTGGTGTTTCCGGTTCAGATAATTATGGCGGTTATTCTTCGGCAGATTATGACCTTTTAGCAAGGATTATCTCGGCAGAATCACGCGGTGAGCCATATTTAGGACAAGTGGCTGTAGGCGCAGTTGTGCTTAACCGAATTGAACACCCTTCTTTTCCTGATACATTATCGGGCGTAATTTACCAAAAAGGTGCATTTTCTTGCCTCGATGACGGGCAATTTTACAAACCGATAGCCGATAGTTGTTACTCGGCTGCACGAGATGCAATAAACGGCGTTGACCCTTCGGGCGGAGCCATTTATTACTATAACCCCGTTACCGCAACAAACAAATGGATTAGAAGCCGTCCGCTTATTACAACAATTGGAAAACATAGGTTTTGCGAATAAAGAATAAAACCACTTTTTTCGTCTATTTTAATTTCGTGAAAAATAAAAAATAGTTATTCTTGACTTTAGACACAAATAATTATATAATAGTGATTATTGTATGTCCTACAAAAGCGAGTCCCAGGTAAAAATACGAAAAAGGTGGTTTGTTTTAATGGCAAAAACTATTAAAGTTACCGAAGACGGATTATCAAAACTCAAATCAGAGTTGGAAACTCTAAAAACTCAAGGAAGAGCAGATATTGCTGAAAAAATCAAAGTTGCCCGTGGCTATGGCGACCTTTCAGAAAACAGCGAATACGATGAAGCCAAAAATGAACAAGCAAAAATTGAAGCCAGAATTGCTGAAATTGAAGCAATGCTTAAAAATGTTGAAATAATTGAAGATGTTTCAGGTGATTCCCAAACAGTTGTTATTGGCGTAAAAGTCAAAGCACTTGATATGGAATTTGATGAAGAAGTTGAATATCACGTTGTTGGTTCAACCGAAGCAGACCCAATGAACGGCAAAATTTCAGATGAATCGCCACTTGGCAAAGCGTTGCTTGGCAAAAAACTCGGTGATGAAGTTATCGTTGATGCACCGGCAGGCGAACTTAAATTCAAGATTTTAGAAATCGGTTGATTTAACCCTAATAGGAAGTGACAATATGGAACAAAATAATAACAAGAAAAACGGCGCTCCCGAACAAGATTTTAACGAAATTGTAAAAATCCGCCGCGAAAAACTCGCCGCTTTAAAAGAATCGGGAAATGACCCATTTGTAATAACAAAATTTGATTTCGATAACGATTCAAAGAATATTAAAGATAATTTCGAAGATTTTGAAAATAAAACCGTAAAAATCGCAGGTAGAATTGTTGCCCGTCGTATAATGGGTAAAGCAAGTTTCGTTGGTCTTTCAGATACCAGCGGTAAAATTCAACTTTACGTTCGCCGTGATGACGTTGGCGAAGATGTTTATGCCGCTTTCAAAAAGTGGGATATTGGCGATATTGTTGGTGTTGAGGGCTTTGTTTTTAAAACTCAAACAGGCGAAATTTCGGTTCATGCCCAGTCTATTAAACTTCTTTCAAAATCACTTCTCCCCTTACCCGAGAAGTTCCACGGTCTTACCAATAACGACCTTCGTTTCCGTCAAAGATACGTTGACCTTATTATGAACGAAAATGTTAAGCGTAATTTCATTATCCGCTCACAGTTCATAAAGTTTATGCGTAAATATCTTGACGATATGAACTATATCGAAGTTGAAACCCCTGTACTTAACACAATAGTTGGCGGTGCGGCTGCACGTCCTTTCGTGACACATCACAACACTCTTAATATACCTATGTATATGAGAATTGCTACCGAACTTCCGTTAAAACGTCTTATTGTAGGCGGTATGGACCGTGTTTACGAGATTGGTAGAATTTTCCGTAACGAAGGTATGGACCCCAAACACAATCCCGAATTTACAACTGTTGAACTTTATCAAGCGTATGCTGATTTCCACGATATGATGGACATTGCCGAAGGTATAATTTCAGGTGCCGCTAAAGAAATTCACGGCACTTACGAAGTTGAGTGGATGGGCGAGAAAATCGACTTGACACCCGGTTGGCGCAGACTTACAATGGTTGACGCTGTTAAAGAATATGCAGGTGTTGACTTTGGTGCAATAAGTGATGATGAAGAAGCAGTAAAAGCCGCAGAAGCCATTGGTGTTGAACTTGCTGAAACTGCTGATAGAACTTGGGGTAACGCACTTTACGCTTGCT
>SVOX01000135.1 GCA_015066165.1 Oscillospiraceae bacterium
ATTTATGGGCGGTTTTTTTGGAGTAGTCAACAAAACTGATGCTATTGCTGACGTTTTCTTTGGCACTGACTATCATTCACATTTAGGCACTCGTCGTGGCGGTATTGCCGCTTACGACAAAGAAATCGGTCTTCAAAGGGATATTCACAATATAACCAACTCCCCTTTTAGAACCAAGTTTGAAAATATTTTTGATGAAATGAGCGGTACTGCCGCTATAGGTTGTATAAGCGACTTTGAGCCACAACCCTTACTTATTCGTTCAAGACTTGGCGCTTATGCTATTTCATTTATTGGAATTATAAATAACGCTGATGAACTTATTGAAGAATGTGTTTCCCACGGTGGAAATCATTTTGACGCTATGACAGGCGGTAAAGTAAATTCGGTTGAACTTGTTGCGGCGCTTATTAACCAAAAAGACACTTTTGCCGAAGGTATTAAGTTTGCACAAGAAAAAATTGTTGGCACTGTTTCAGTTTTAATTCTTACCGAATACGGCTCTATAATCGCCGCACGTGACCGTCTTGGCAGATTACCAATACTTGTTGGTAAAAGTGAAGAAGGTTATTGTGTTGCTTTTGAGTCTTTTTCATACCAAAAATTAGGTTACAGTAATGTAAAAGAATTGGGCCCCGGTGAAATCATTGAATTGACATCTGATTCAATTACCGTATTATCCCCTGCCCTTAAAAAGAAAAAAATATGTGCTTTTCTTTGGAGTTACTACGGTTACCCAACCTCTACATATGAAGGTGTAAACGTAGAAGTGATGCGTTACAAAAACGGTGCAATTATCGCTTCTAATGACAATAAAAACGGAATTGCGCAAGACATTGACTACGTTGGCGGTGTTCCCGATTCAGGCACACCGCACGCAATTGGATATGCCAACAAAAGCAACAAACCATTTGCACGTGCTTTCATTAAATACACTCCTACTTGGGCAAGAAGTTTTACCCCTAAAAATCAAATAGACCGTAATCGTATTGCTAAAATGAAGCAAATACCTATCCACGACCTTATAACTGATAAAAAACTTTTGTTTGTTGACGATTCTATCGTTCGTGGTACACAACTAAAAGGAACGGTTGATTTTCTTTACAATAACGGTGCGGCGGCTGTACATATGCGTTCGGCTTGTCCGCCAATTATGTATTCTTGTAAATATTTAAGTTTTTCACGTAATCAAAGCGACCTTGACCTTATTGCACGTAGAGTTATTTTAGAACTCGAGGGTGAAGAGGGCTTTAAATATATCCCTGAATATATTGACTCTTCTACTGAACGTGGAAAAAAACTTCGTAAAACTATTGCAGAAAAATTCAATTTTGCTTCGCTCGAATTCCAAACAATTGACGGAATTGTCGAAGCAATAGGATTACCAAAAGACCAATTATGTACTTACTGTTGGGACGGAAAGGAATAATATAATGGATAATTCACAATCAAAATCTTACGCTGCTGCAGGCGTTGACATTACTGCGGGATATAAATCAGTTGAACTTATGAAAAAACACATTAAAAGAACCCGTAATGACGGTTGCCTTGATGATGTTGGCGGTTTTGGCGGTTGCTTTGGTTTGCCACAAGGTTATGAAGAGCCAGTTCTAGTTAGCGGAACCGACGGTTGCGGTACAAAGGTTAAACTCGCTATTCTTATGAACAAGCATGATACAATTGGTATTGACGCCGTTGCAATGTGTGTAAATGATATTATTTGTTGTGGCGCAAAGCCATTGTTTTTCCTTGATTATATTGCTTGCGGTAAAAATATTCCTGAAAAAATTGCCGAAATTGTTGGCGGTGTTGCTGAAGGTTGCGTTCAGTCAGGTGCCGCATTAATCGGTGGCGAAACAGCCGAACATCCCGGTATGATGCCTATCGACGATTACGACCTTGCAGGTTTTGCAGTAGGTATTGTTGATAAAAAGAAAATACTTGACAACAGCACAATGGAAGAAAACGACGTTATCATTGCTCTACCTTCAAGCGGTGTTCACTCAAACGGTTTCTCACTTGTTCGTAAAGTTTTCGATGTTGAAAATTGCGACCTTACTAAAACTTATGAAGAACTTGGCGGAAAATCACTTGGTGAAACCTTGCTCACACCAACCAAAATTTATGTAAAACCGGTTTTAGCACTTTTAGATAATGTAAAAGTTCGTGCTATTTCTCATATAACAGGCGGCGGCTTCTACGAAAATATTCCAAGAAGTTTACCCGAAGGTTTTACGGCAAAAATCCAAAAGAATGACGTTAAAATTCTCCCGATTTTTGACCTTATTGCCAAAGTTGGTAACATTCCCGAACGTGATATGTTCAACACCTTTAACATGGGCGTTGGTATGAGTATTGTTGTAGCAAAAGAAGATGCCGAAAAAGCAATTGAAATTCTTAAAAATAACGGTGAAGATCCTTACATTATCGGTAGTGTAATTAAGAGTGACAGAGGTGTTATCATTGAATAATACCAAAAACATTGTTGTTTTGGCTTCGGGCGGCGGTACAAACTTACAAGCATTAATTGATGCTCAAAACCGTGGCGAACTTGGGCTTGGCAAAATTACTTGTGTAATTGCTTCCAAAGCCGATGCTTACGCTCTAACCCGTGCCAAAAATAACGGAATTAAAACCCGAACTCTTATTCGCAAAGATTACTCAAGTGCCACAAAATACAGTGAGGATATGCGTGACGCATTATTAGAAGAAAAAGCCGACGTTATTGTTTATGCCGGTTTTATGACAATTTTAGGCGATGCAGTATGTGATACCTTCCCTAACAAAATGGTAAACGTTCACCCTGCTTTAATTCCTTCGTTTTGCGGAAAAGGTTATTACGGACTGCATGTTCACGAAGAAGCACTTAAAAAAGGTGTTAAAGTTTCGGGCGCTACAGTACATTTTGTAACTGCCGAATGTGATGCCGGACCTATAATTCTTCAAAAAGCGGTTGAAGTTAAGGATGACGACACACCCGAAACTTTGCAAAAAAGAA
>SVOX01000136.1 GCA_015066165.1 Oscillospiraceae bacterium
AAAAACAATTGCCAACAGTGCATTTTACGATTGTTCTAGTCTCGAAAGCATAATTATTCCCAATGGTGTTACAACTGTGGGTGAATTCGCATTTTACAGTTGCTCACGACTTAAAAGCGCAAATTTGCCCGATAGTATTACAAATATTGGCAAATATGCATTTTATAAATGTGAAAAACTTGCTAATATAATTATACCAAATAGTATTTCTAAAATAGATGATCATACCTTTTATAATTGCTTTAGTCTATCAAGTGTAACTATCGGCAAAAATGTTATAAAAATAGGCGATTCCGCTTTTTTTAATTGCTATAATCTCAAAAACATTACCATTCCAAACGGCGTTACAAGTATTAATGACCATGCATTTTATTGTTGTTCAAGACTAAAAAGCATAACAATACCTAGCAGTATTATTAGCGTAGATTATAAGGCGTTTTATGGGTGTAATAATCTTACTGATGTTTGGTACGATGGATCTAAGGATGAAAAAAATAGAATTAACATAAGTGCAGAAAATGACTATTTTATTAATGCGGTTTGGCATTATAATCGTGTAGATGAATGTATTCACAACTATACAACCGTCACAAACAAATCAACACT
The DNA here is from genome assembly GCA_015066165.1 of Oscillospiraceae bacterium. Classification (GTDB taxonomy): domain Bacteria; phylum Bacillota; class Clostridia; order Oscillospirales; family Acutalibacteraceae; genus UBA737. Next base: position 607 of record SVOX01000136.1, read on the forward strand.
CACCTCAAACGGCTCAATCGTTACCAAATGTTCGGTATGCGGCACTCCGTTAAACACTTTTTCACTTGCTAAAATAGCAAGTGTTACCACAACCAAAAAGGTTACTTACAACGGTAAAACAAATACACCTACAGTTATAGTGAAAGATGCAAATGGCAAAATAATCTCAAGCAGTAATTACAACTTGAAATATGCTTCTGGCAGAAAGAATTACGGTAAGTATAGAATAACAGGAACGGTCAAGGGTAACTACAGCGGTTCTGAGTCAATCTACTTTGAAATTGTACCAAAAAATTCAAAAATTTCAAAACTTACAGCCAAAAAGAAGAGTTTAATAGTTAAAATTAAGCGAAACAAGAGTGTTTCGGGTTATCAAATCCAGTACTCACTCAAGAAAAACTTCAAGGGTACTAAAACTGTAACACTAAAAAAGAATTCAATTACTTCAAAGACCATTAAGAAACTAAAAGCAAAGAAATTTTACTACGTAAGGGTTCGCACTTATAAGACTTATAAGGGTAAAAAATATTATTCAGCTTGGTCAAGTGCAAAGAAAAAGAAAACCAAATAACTAACAAAACGCAGGGTTTCCCCTGCGTTTTGTTAATTTATTGGTACTAATATCATTTTTTTACCGCACAAATCTTCATTTTCAAGTCCGTTTATTTGCATAATTTCTTTTGTACTTGCGTTATATTTTCTTGCAATATCCCAAACGCATTTACCGTCACCCGTAAAGCATACAACCATACCGCCTTTTTTATTACTTTTTGTGGGATTTTGTGTATCAACAGAAAACTCACTCAACAGTTCTATATTTGTTTTTTCGTATATAGCCCCGCTAACACACAGTTCTGCCCTTAATTCAAGACAGTTGGCAGTAAGAATTGTGAAATTAAGAGTTGAAATATCAATATTAGGACTAATAGAAGGATTTTGACAGTCACACTTTAAGGCGTAATTCCATTCAAAGTCAATTGGCTTTTCGTAAAACAAAACGTTTTCTTCTTGGTCGCATACCATCATTCCAATTAATACCACAGCCGAAAGACAAAGTTTACCGTCTTGGAATTTGACTTTTTTAGAAGATATTTCACCCCAAATATCAACAACCGAAGTTATATTTTCGCTGAGTTCAATATTGTTTTTAAAATGGCATTTTTCATTAAGGTTTTCACAAATTTTTGAAAACTCAAGTGAATTTTTCTCTATTTCGGTATGATATTTAGTTGAAAAGGCATCCTCAATAACCGCAATATCATTTACGCAGTAACTTTCACATTTAAGCAAAATTTTAGCATTTACCGATATTGTTCTGCATTCTCCCGACAAATTAGCAAACGGTTTAATTTCAAGCGAAGCCAATTCGGGCACAACGTCGCATTTACAAAGTTCAGTAACTCCTGTCATTTCAACTATTTGACTAAACGGAAAAGTTTGTTTTAAAATTTGAGGAATTTTAATATTTTCGGTCATATAAATTACCGAAACTGCCATTTCCCCTTTTACAACAACTTTATCATTTATAACTTTACACTCATTAACACTGGGCACTGCATCATAACGTAAAATATTTTCAATAACAGGTGAAGTGTTGCCAATATTAATTTCTTCTTCCACAATGAGATATTTTTCACCGTATCCCATAGGAACAGTGGCAGGTGCCACCGAACGTTTAAGTTCAACAAAGTCACCGTCATAATCAGACACGATTTGGTTTGTTTTACGCTTAAAAACTCTAATTTTTATACTCACAGCGCCGTGAATATCAACCTTACGGCCTGTCACCGCACGGCAGTTAAGATAATCACACTTAACTGTTGCGCAAAGGTTTGCGTTATCACATTCCTCTGCGGTTTCTTTGGTTTTACTAAATGGATATGTATATTCATAAGAACAAATTTTATTATCCTTATCACAATATAAAAGGGTTATCACCACCATTCCGTCAACCGAAACGCTTTTTCCGTTCACCCCTTTTGAAGTGATACGTGCTATGGCTTTACACTTAAATATTTTTGAAATATCGGGGCAATAATCGGGCAATGTAAAATCCACATCAATTGGTTGTTCCAAGGTGTCACAAAAAATGTTTTGATTATAAAAAACACCTGTCTTTAATGCTTTGTTATCCATAATTTTTCCTCGCTTCACAACTTTGTTAGTAAAGTTTATGAAACGAGGAACTTTTTTATTACTCAATATTCACAATGTTTTGCATTGATTTTACAATAACCTTTTGGGGTATTACTCCCCTTACGGCAGTCAAAGGATAAATACGGCTGGCTTTACAAATTACGGTACCGGGATTTAAAACCGAACCGCAACCAACGTCAGCACCATCTGCCAAAATAGCGCCTATTTTTCTAATTCCTGTTTTAATTGGGGG
>SVOX01000015.1 GCA_015066165.1 Oscillospiraceae bacterium
CAACAAGTTTCACCTAAATATAAGCGACCTTTTATATCACTCCAAATATCGCACCAAGCCTTCATATTGGATATTGTATCTAAAAATATTGACTCGCTTATGTCGTGTTTTTTGTAGGTGGTGCTTGTCTCTTCACACATATATAAAAAGCACATCAAATTTTTTATGCCGTCTTCACAGTTGATATCGTAAGCCATAGGTTCGGTATCGGTTATAATTGTGACTTTTTGTAATTCTTCTTCAAAGTTGTGGTTATATTTTTTATTGAAACCGATTTTATAATACCATTTTCTAATAATAGATTGAGTTTCATTTAATTCGCATTTGATTTTATTATTCATATAAAAGCTCCTTTGCGATTTTACTATAATTATTGTATTGGTGTAGAAATGAAAATCAATGTGAATATAGTTGAAAAATTTTAGGTTTTGGTTCATATTATTGTAAAAATAAAACCGCAGTAGATTTTGTCTACTGCGGTTATGTTATATTATTTATTTTTTATTTTTAAAATAACGTTGCCCGTTATGCTCATTTCCAAAATATCTGTTTGCGTGTTTTATATGGTTTCTTAACAGAGAATATGAGAAACTTATGCTTTGAATTTATATAGCATATTATAAAATTCTAAAATATTGCTGTTGTCAAATATGTCTATAATTTTAAAAATGCTGTTTTTGGGAGGTTGTGTAGCGGTAAAGGTATAGAGTTTTTGTGTTGACCAATAAACAGTGAATTGTTTGCCGCCACTCGTGGTGTAAGCATTTGTTAGTTTGTTTTTGCCGTTTTCGGTTAAATATAGGTCAATTGTAATTTTGCTTTTTTTATTAAAATCTTGATAGTAGGTGATATCGGAAATATCTTCATTAGAAATTACAATTTTTCCTGTCGAATTTACAATTTTAAAATAAGGAATATAGTCATATTCGCCCGTTGGATTCGACATTTTATTTTGCGCAAATAACCACGAAAAAGTATCACGGTCGGAGAATGCGGTGTCCCAAGCGTTATGTCCAACCCCTTCAAGTTTAATGAATTTAATCTTTTTGCCACCCGCATTTATTATTGAATTATACATACTTTTTGAAGAATTAAACGAAACGGTTGCATCATTAGTGCCGTGGAAAATTCTTATTGGAATATCTATGTATGCTGCACCGTTATTACTGTTACCGCCACCGCAAATAGGTATACCTGCCGCAAAAATATCTCCGTGTTTTTCAAGGAGGTCCCAAGTGGCATAGCCGCCCATAGATAATCCCATAACATAAATACGCTTGCTATCACAAGAATATGTAGATTTTATTTCTTCTAATAAATGTAAGGCACTTCCTAATGAACCGCCTTGGTCACCCGCATACGCACGGTCTAAATCCCACCACCCTGTTGTTTGTGGGCATATTAATATGGATGTGGATATTAAATCACCGTTATATTTGAATAGGTTTGTTAGGTTTTTAAGTTGTTTTTCATTATCGCTTCCTGTTTCTCCGGCACCGTGTAAAAATAAAATAACAGGGTACTGTTTTGATTTTTCATAATTTTCAGGTAAAAACAGACAATAGGGAAGTGAATTTCCGTTTTGTTGGTCGTTAAAAATTTGTTTTTTTACCTTGGACATTTGAAAATTGTTTTTAAATGAAAAAATTTTAGTTACTTTTTCAGGTGGATTATATTGTGAAATGTCTTTTGTGTTTGAAGAGGTAATAGAGGTCTTTGAATTAGAATCAACTTTAGATGAATTTTTGCCTGATTTATTTTTGGTGGTAGAAGAGTTTGAGTTATTTGTAGAAGAAGAGGGTTCTTGTGTGGAAGAGTTATTTTTTTCACAAGAGTTTTGCGTCTTCGATATTAAAGAACTGTTTGCAGGTTCATAAAGTGTATTTTTTGAATTATTCTTCTTTAATAAAATTGTAGTTGCTAAAAAACCGGAAGTAATAACTATTATAGCGGTCAAAAAACCTATTGTAACAATTAGTGCTGTTTTCTTTGTGGCTTTTTCCATAATATACCTTCCTTTATAAAAACGAGTTTAATTATTATAAATTTGATTATAATTTATTGAAATTTTTTTGTCAAGCAAAAGGGGAATACTAAAAAACACCGCAGTTTAAAACTACGGTGTTTTGGTTTGCGTATTATTTTTTGGCTGTGAATAATTTGTTGATAAGAAGTGTTGCTAAAATTATAATACCTATTACTATAAATATTGCTATCATACCTGAAAGCATATATTTTAAATTGTAAATGAAATTCATTGCGTTAAAATCACTAAACATTAAACATTACCTCCTACATAAAGAAGTTAAGGATAAGACCGCCGGCTATAACCGAAGCGATTTGTCCTGAAACGTTTACGCCTATAGACTGCATAAGAAGGAAGTTTTGCGGGTCTTCTTTAAGTCCCATTTTGTGAACAACACGGCCTGACATTGGGAATGCCGAGATACCTGCCGCACCAATCATTGGGTTGATTTTCTTATTCTTTGGTAAGAAAAGGTTTATAAGTTTTGCAAACAAAACACCGCCTGCAGTATCAAAAATGAAAGCAAAAAGGCCAAGTGCCAAAATGAGAAGTGTGTCAAGACGTAAGAACTTACCGGCTTCCATTTGAACAGCAATAGTAATACCAAGGAATATGGTAATAAGATTTGCAAGTACTTTTTGAGCAGTTTCGGAAAGGGAATTAAGCACTCCGCATTCACGAATCAAGTTACCGAACATCAAGAAACCAACAAGTGCTACCGATTCGGGAGCAACAACACCGGCAATTACGGTGATGATAATTGGGAATAATATTTTTGTAAGTTTTGAAACTTGCTTTGTTTCGTAAGGCATTCTAATAAGGCGTTCTTTTTTGGTTGTAAGCGCTTTAATAACAGGGGGTTGAATAATTGGAACCAATGCCATATAAGAATAAGCCGCAACCATAATAGCACCGGTAATACGGTTATCGGCACCTAAAAGTTTGTTTGCAACAACAATGGCTGTGGGGCCGTCTGCCGCACCTATAATACCAATTGAAGCAGCTTCGGGAGTGGTGAAGAACATTGATGCCAAACAGAAGGTGAAGAAGATACCAAACTGTGCCGCTGCACCAAAAATCATAAGTTTTGGGTTGGTGAGAAGGGGACCGAAGTCAATCATCGCACCAATACCTATAAATAGTATGAGTGGGAAAAGTTCGTTTGCGATACCTGCGTTAAACAGGGTTGTGAGCGCACCTTCGGTTACAAGTTCGCCTGTTTTGCTAAATTGGTTAATGGCGCCTGAAGAAGGTATATTAACCAAAATTGTACCAAATCCCATTGGTAAGAGAAGCGTGGGTTCCATATCGTGACGAATTGCCAAATATATCAGCACACCGCCGATAACCCACATTACGAGATATTTCCAACCGCCCGCTGCGGCAAATGCGGAAACGTTTTCTACAAGAAAACTAAGCTCTCGTAGGATGTCCATTAGAAAATCCATAATTTTTTACACCTTTCTATATTTGTTTTGGGGATAAAAAAAGACTTATACTACGAAATAAAGCGCAGTAAAAGTCTCGTTATTTAATGCAAAATGCGGGTGCAAACACCGTACTGACGCAAAATGCAACGCAAAAAGCGCTAACTACTCCCTAATACAAGTAAGATAATAACACAAATAGTTTGCCTTTGCAAGTGAAAAATATAAATAATAAGGTAAAAAATTAAATTTACAAAAGTTGATTTTATTAAATTGTTATGATATAATATTTTTACATCTACTATTGATAGGAGTTACTTATGGACGATAGAGACATATTCAGTTATGATACTTCAAATAAAAATGTAAATGATGGGCAGTCGAGTTTTGACCTTAACAGTTTTTCGACACCTCAAAAAAAGGACGAAAAGCCCAAAAAAGCCCCAAAAAATAAAAAGCAAAAAGCTTTAAAAATGGTGTTGACCTGTTTTCTTATTGGTGTAATTACGGTGGCTATTGTTGCGGGTAGTTTTATCTTGTATGCGTTTACAATGGTTGACGGTACTGTTAAACAAAATCTCAACGATTTGCAACTCAATTTTACCACTTCCGTTTATGTTCAGAACAAAAGCGGAAAATGGGAAGAACATCAGCGTTTGCACGGTGAATTTAATCGTATTTGGGTTGAATACGATGAAAATGCCATTGAAAAAGGCGAAAAGAATTATAAAGGTATTCCAAAAAAATTGGCGGATGCGTTTATCGCTATTGAAGATAAAGGTTTTGAATCTCACTATGGCGTTGACTGGAAACGTACGTTTGGCGCCCTTTTAAATGAATTTTTCCATTTTTCTTCAAAGTTTGGCGGCTCGACCATTACTCAACAGTTGGTTAAAAATTTGACTGATGACCGCAAACAAGATGCAGGACGTAAAGTTCGTGAAATAATGAGAGCCCGTTACCTTGAAACTAAATACACTAAAGACGTTATTTTGGAATGTTATCTTAATACAATTCCTATGGGTCACGGAACTTACGGTGTTCAGGTTGCTTCAAACTATTATTTTGATAAAAACGTTGATGAATTAACCTTGGCGGAATGTGCTTGTCTTGCCGCTATTACAAAGGCGCCGTCTTACTATGCGCCTGATACTAATCCCGAAAATAATAAAGAACGCCGTGAAACCGTTCTTTATGAAATGAAAACACAGGGCCGCATAACCGAAAAAGAATATAAAAAAGCAATAAATGAAAAACTTAAGGTTAAATCTAACCAAGATGCAACTGCACAAAATGATATAAATTCATATTTTGTTGATGCTTTAATAGAACAAGTTACAACTGATTTGTGCGACAAATACGGTTATACTAAAGAAAAGGCAGAACAACTTTTTTACACAGGTGGATATAAAATTTATGCCACAATGGATAAAAATGCGCAGGATATAGTTGAAAAAGCATATTTAGACGTTGCAAAAAAAGCCAAAAAGAGTGCAAAAGGCGACCCGCTTTGGGGCGCTATGACAGTTATGGATTACGAAGGTAACGTTAAAGCGATTGCCGGCGGTATTGGTAAAAAGACTGCAAACCGCAAGTTCAACTGCGCTACAGATGCTAAACGTCAACCCGGTTCTACAATGAAGCCAATTTCGGTTTATGCGTTGGCTGTTGAAAACGGAATAATTAATTATTCAAGCATTCTTAACGATACAAAAGCCACTTACGGTAAATGGTCACCTAAAAACTCGGGTGGCGGATATTCCGGTAATATTACTGCTCAAAATGCTATTGAAAGGTCTAAAAACACAATTCCTGTTGCTCTTGCAAACAAAATGGGCGTAGAAGCATGTTTTGAGTTCCTTACCGAAAAATTGGGGCTTAAAAATCTTGATAAAGAAAAAGACCTTAACCTTTCGGCTTTGGGTCTTGGCGGTACAAGTGGCGGTGTTACAACTTTGGAATCGGCGGCGGCTTACGCTGTGTTTGGTAATGGCGGACTTTATTATGAGCCAACATTCTATAGCAAAGTTACCGACCAAAAGGGCAATATTATTTTAGAAAAGAAATCTCAACCAATAGCCGCTATAAGTGAAGATACTGCGGTTGTTATGAATAAATTGCTTCAAACTGTAATCTACGGTAAAAGCGGTACTGGTACTTCGGTGGCTTCTTCGGTTTCGAAGATGAAACTATTTGGCAAAACCGGTACTTCAAGTTCTAACAACGACAAATGGTTTGTAGGCGGTTCTCCGTATTACGTTGTATCTTCTTGGTGCGGATATGAAACGATGCAAAATATGCCTTCGGCAAACTTGGGATTAGCAAAAAGCCAATGGGCAACCGTTATGTCAAAACTTCATAAAGGATTAGAGAAAAAAGACTTCCCTGAAAGTCCGTACGCTATTGACAGGTATTACTGCACAAAAACAGGTGGTCTTGCAACTGTTGAGTGTAAGAGCAAGGCGGTTGGTTGGTATAAAAAGGGTAATTTGCCCGAGCCATGCCAAAAGCATAACGGACAACTTATGAAAACCCCTGAAGAAATAGAAAAAGCGAAAAAAGAAGAAGAAAAGAAAAAAGAAAACGAAACTTCATCGGTTTCTTCCGGTGAGACGTCAACTTCATCTGAACAAAGTCAAACTTCAACAACTACAAGTGGTGAATAAAAGAAAATTATGTTGGAATTTAAACCAATAACTTTAGAAAAGGCAAAAGAACTTAAAAAGAAATTATTTTCACCAACCCGTTTTTCTTGTGAAACAAATATTGTAAATTTACTTGTTTGGCAAAAAATGTATGATAATATGTACGCTGAAGACGAGGGGATGCTTTTTATTAAATCGGGCGGTATTGAAAAGGAAACTTTTAGATTGCCGTTTGGTGAAAATATTAAAAGAGGCATTGAAAAACTTTGTGAATACACGGGTGAAGAACACCCGAAATTGTGGGTTCAACAGGGTGAACGTTTTGAAGATTTTAAACTTCAATTTGGCGAAGAATATGAATTGATTCCTGAACGTGATGCCTTTGATTACATTTATTTGCAAGAAGATTTGGCAAATTTGTCAGGTAAGAAATACCACAGCAAACGCAATCATATTTCTGCTTTTTCAAAGCAATACGACTGGAAGTTTAAAGAAATAACCGCCCAAGATATTCCAAAAGTTCTAGAGTGTGCAAACGAATGGTACGCCTCTAACAAGGAACGTTTTGACAAGTATATGGAATGTGAAAAGCAAGGTATTGAACTTATGCTTTCAAATATGGAGTTGCTTGATATTAAGGGCGGGGCAATATATATTGATGAAAAAATTGTTGCCTTTACTTTGGGTTCACCAATAAACTGTGAAACCTTTGATATTCATATTGAAAAAGCATTGCCCGAATATGCTACGGCTTATACGGTTATAAACCGTGAATTTGCCAAAATTCTTACCGATTATAAATATATAAACCGTGAAGACGATTTGGGACTTGAGGGACTTCGTAAAGCAAAACTTTCTTATAAACCGTATATTTTGCTTAAGAAATATGCGGCAGTTTCTAAAGCGGAGCGTATAAAGCAAATTTATCATGAGGCGTTTGGTGAAGAAGATAATTCTTTTGAAGATGATTTGTTTAATACCTGTTTTGAATATTGCCGTTACCTTGAAAAAGACGGTAGAATAGTTTCTGTTTGTTTTGAATTTCCGTGCGTTTTAAACGGCTCGCCTGTAAAGTATATTTTTGCCGTTACCACAGCTAAGGAATTCCGCTCAAATGGGTATGCAAAAGAACTTATTGAAAGTTTGGGTAAAAACGGTGAAACGCTAATTTTAAGACCTGTCGATAGTTCGCTTGTTCAATATTACAAAAGTTTGGGATTTTGCGAATTCAAAGCCACTAATCAACAAAGTGATTTTTCTTTAGAGCCCGTTGGTGCGTTTAAAGAATTGGCGCAAAAATATGCTGATGATAAGGGTGAATTTACCGCTATGTATAAAAGCGAAAATCCCCAAAATTTAAACAATTTAACTTTTTTATATAGTTTACCTTAAAAATGTCAACGAGAGTTGACATTTTTTTATTTTGGCAGTATATGATATTGACAAAATTTGCTTTTTAATTTAAAATTAAAATGAGTAATTATGAAATTATTAACTCAAAACGGAAAGGGAAGAATTATGAAAAACAAACTCCAAAAAGCGTTGAGCTTGTTACTTTCAATTATTATGGTGTTTTCGGTAGGAGTATTCGACCTATCAAGCAAGGCAGAAGCCACTGTTACATACTATGTTGGTGATAATACAACCGGCTCACAAGACGGAACCCCACAATCTCCTTTTTCTACCATTTCTGCAGCAATTAAAAAAGCAGTTGATTTGGGCTATAAAAAAGACGATACTGTTGAATTAAAGGTTACTTCTTATGTTGACTGGGGTGACCAAATAGACCACGCTTTCGACCTTGAAATTTCTTCTAACGAAGATTATAAAATTCAAATTAATTTCCCCGCAGAAATGTGTTTTGGCGGCAACGTGGCTTTTTCAAAAATAATACTTCAAGCCACTACCGTATATTTTAATGACCATAACATCAGTTTTGATGATGACTGTACCTTATTGGGTGATAACTATTATTTGGGCGGTCAAAACGGACAATCGGCTACAAGTCAAGGTCAGGTTGCGAATTTTGGAACTTATTTTTCAAAAAATATATTTATTACAGACAAAACTTTAACAAATAAAGTTTACAATAATGATTTAAATCTCGTTGTAAATGATATTTTATCAACCCCTAAAATTTACTTAACAGCACAATCAGGAAACGTGTCTTTTGAAAAGAATTTGAACATTGATTTAATGAAAGCATCAAAAATAGAATTCTTAAAAGGACAAGGTACTGCGCAGGTCAAGGGCGCAATTCAGTTAATAGTTAGCAGTGTTAACACTTTTGCAAACGGTTCAATAGATATTTTAAAATCGCTTAATCCCACGGGCGGATTTTATCATATTATAAATACTACAGGTGTTGATGATTTGATAGGACTTACCGAAACTAAAGGTAAGTATAAAATAAATACCGATAGATATGATGTTACCGCAACCGATGCTGACGGTACTCAAACCAAAGCAAAAGATGGATATTTAACCCTTGCAAAGTCGGGCGAATATGTAATTACTGCAATTAAAGAAATAGAAAATCCCACATATTACGTAAGTTCAAGCGGGAGCTCAAAAAACACCGGTTTAACAAAAGATTCACCGTTTTTAACCGTTGGCGACGCCATATTAGCCGCAAGGACAGCAGGTTATTGGGGCGGTGACACAGTTACTGTTAGAGTTTTAAGCAGTAGTGTGGAATGGGGTGCTACATATTCGGGCAAAAATGACGGTTCTGATAAAAAAGCACTTGAAAGAAAAAGAGAATTATACGGCCACGAATATAAACTTGTAGTTTGCTCTGATGACGTTGCAAAAAAATCCACAGTTAAAATTCCAAACCTTATGCCAATGTTGGGCGACGTTGAATTTGATAACGTTATAATACCTAAAATGGAAACTTTTGCTTCGTTTGACGATAGTGTTACAATGACCGAAACAGTAAGTTTCAACCCTAATTATATGGGTATTGGGTTTAAAAATAAGTCAAATACGGTTGAAGAAGAACTTGACTTTGTTTTGAAAAATCAATTTAACGGATACATTAATCTCACCAATACTAACTGGGCAAATAAAAAATTCGACAAAGACGTAACGGTTACCATTAATAACAAAAATTCAACACCTAAATTTTCATTTGTACTTTATTGGGGTGGTAATACAACCTTTAACGGCAACCTTAATATTGATGTTCAAAATGCAAAGAGTGTTGTTTTTGGTGAAGTTGACCGTCCTAAAATAGGTGACCGCAGCGCAGGCAAAGCAACTGTTAACAAAGCGGTGCACGTTATTGTAAATTCTAAAACCGAAATGGATTCGGCAAGTATTACCAACCTTGAGGGCTTAAGCCCCAGCGGTAAATTTTATCATATTTCCAATAATTCAGGAATTTGTGATTTGGTTTCGTTTACTCAAAATGCGGGTGAATTTAAAATTAACCCAAGTTACGAAAATTATGTTGTTACTGCGGTAGATGGTAACGGTAACGCTACTGTTTCAAGTGGCGGATATATAAAACTTACAAAACCCGGATATTACTCTTTCTCGGCACAAAACAAGGTATCAAATTCGTGCACTTCACATCAATATACAAATGCATGTGATGCAATGTGTAACGTTTGCGGCGCGACAAGAAAAATTACTCATAATTTTAAATACAGTTGTAGCGTTGCTTGTTTGACTTGCGGAATTAAGCGCAGTAAAATATATCATTCAAGAAGAGAAACACCATATATAATCCCTGCTACTGAAACTAAAAACGGTGAAAACTGGGAAATATGCGAATTGTGTAACCAAAAATTAGAGTTATTTAAAATTATTTATAAAATTACTAAATATGAAGTTACACCAAATATATATAATTACGACGGTAAGACAAAAACTCCAAAGATTAGAATTTGTGATGCCGAAGGAATACGTCTTGAAGAAGACTGGGATTACACTTTATCATATCCCAAAAATAGAAAAAATCCTGGTGTTTATAAAGTAAAGGTACAATTCCGTCGTGAGTATTCGGGTACTAAATATTTGACATTTACTATAAAACCGCCTAAAACCAGCGTTAAATCAATTAGCGGTGGAGATAAGAGACTTAAAGTTTCGGTTAAGAAAAACTCTAAAGCAAGCGGTTATGAGATTCAGTACTCAACTTCAAAGAAATTTACCAACGCTAAAATTAAAACCATTAGCAGTTACAAAAAAACTTCGACAACTATTAAGGGACTTAAAGCGCAAAAGAATTACTACGTAAGGGTTAGAACTTATAAAAAGGTTGGTGGCCAAAAAATATATTCAAATTGGTCTAAAGCATTAAAGAAAAAGACCAAAGGCGTATATGTTGCCGAATCTAAAATAAGTAAAATTACTGCTTTGAAAAAGGGCTTGAAAGTTAGTGTTAAGAAAACCAAAAAGGTTAAGGGATACCAAATTCAGTATTCAACTTCAAGTAAGTTTTCTAAAGCAAAAACAAAAACTGTTAAAGGTTACAAAAAGACTACTGCCACACTTAAAAAGTTAAAGTCAAACAAAACTTATTTTGTTAGAGTTCGCACATTTAAGTTGGTTGGTAAAAAGAAACATTATTCAGATTGGTCTGCTTCTAAAACTATGGTAACCGGTTAGGGAGATTTATATGAAAATAAAAATCTTGAAATCAGTTAGTTTTTTACTTGTTTTTGTAATGGTTTTGACAGCGGGCGTATGTTCTTTTGGCACAGTTTATGCTGCCAAAAAAACAACTTATAATCAGTATATTAAATACCGTGGTCAAAACCTGCAAAACACCTTTGCAAAACTTAAATCGGGCAAAGAATTAACAGTGGCTTACTACGGCGGTTCGGTAACTGCCGGTACGGGCGCCAGTAAAGCCGATGAAACTTCTTGGCGTGGGCTTATTGGTCAATGGCTTGTGGATAATTTCCCTGAAAACACAATCAATAATGTCAATTTAGCCATTGGCGGTACCGGTTCAAAATACGGTGCTTACCGCTTGAATCACAACGTTATTTCATTAAAGCCGGATTTGATTTTTGTTGAGTTGGCTATTAACGATTATTATGATTGGCAGGTTGAAAAAGCGGATGTGAGCGAATATTCAACCCGTTTTGAAACTGTTATTCGCAATATTAGAACTGCTTTACCTGAATGTGATATAGTTACTGTTCTTACAACTGAAAGAAATCACGTTAGAGATAATCAAGTGGGCGAACTTCACAGTCAAGCCCAGGCGCATGAAGATATTTGTGTTGCGTATAACGTTCCTTCAATTCACGTAGGACGTGCCATTTCGGATAAAGTTGCTCCCGGATGCTCTGATGAAAAATGGGGCGAATACTTTTACAATAGTTCGGCAGTTTTACTTGATATTGTTCACCCTAACGATAAGGGATATAAAGTATATTACGATGTAATAGAAGAATATTTTCACAACTGTTTAAAAGAAACTGCTTATGACGGAACGGTTAAAAATCACACTGTACCACGTATGGTTAATGACTTTTTAATCGACGGTGATATTCAGTATATTGACGTGGACGGAAAATTGCTCGCCAAATCTGAAGAATTAGGCGGTTCTGGGTTTGTGTTTGAAACGTCAAATAATATGAAACTCTTTGGCACCGATGCTGCAAAACAAATAGACGGTAATTCAAGTTCATTTGTTTTAGAATTCACAGGCACCGAAATTGCTATAGTAGATTACACAAAATATGGCGGAACTAAAACCGTAGATTCATATATGGTATCTATAGACGGCGGTAAGAAAAAGGTGGTTGGCAATATAATTGACCCAACCGTTTTAGCAACCGATTTGCCTTACGGAAAACACACTGTAGAATTAATGCCTGTTTTTAAGCGTGATATGAGCGAAGTTCTTTATATTAAGGGATTTCTTGTTCGTGACCAAAGAAAACAATCGGCTAAATATGACCATGAGCATAAGTTTTTGGTTTATAAAAGCGATAATAATGCAACTTGTAAAAAGAACGGCACTAAAACTGCAAGGTGTTACAAAGCGGGTTGTGATAAGATTTTAACTGTAACCGATTACGGTAGCAAACGCACACACAAGTTTGTAACCGTTGCAAATAAAAAAGCAACTCTTTCTAAAAACGGTAAGGGTGAACTTATTTGTGATTATTGCGGTGATTTTAAGGATATAGTTACAATATATAAAATAAAATCGGTTAAAGCGTCAAACTGTGAATACAACGGAAAAGCGCAAACACCAACCGTTACTGTTAAAGATTCAAAAGGCAAGAAAATTTCTTCCAAATATTATACGGTTAAGGGTTACGGCTCAAGAAAAAATGTTGGAAGATATAAAGCAAAAGTAACTTTTAAAGGTATTTACAAAGGAAGTAAAACAGTGTATTTTAACGTTACTCCGCCTAAATATACAGTTAAAAAATTAACTGCAGGTAAGAAGTCGCTTAAGGTTACACTTGCAAAAAAATCTAAACAGGTTAAAGGTTATGAAGTTGAGTATTCAACCAGCAAAAAGTTTACTAAATCCACAACCAAGAAGAAAACGGTTAAAAGTTATAAGAAAATAAACTTAACACTTAAAGGACTTAAATCAAAGAAAACTTATTATGTAAGAGTTCGAACTTACAAAACAGTTAAGGGTAAAAAATACTATTCCAATTGGTCAAAAGTGGCTAAAAAGAAGGTAAAGTAAAATTAAAAACTCTCGCCAAAGCGAGAGTTTTTTATATTGTGTCAGGGTGTAAAGAAAAATACTTGACAGACAAAAAGAATTGTGTTATACTCTTTTAGGTGTGAAAAAAGGTGGTATTTTAGATGGTTAAAAATTTATATATTTCCGCCTTGCTTGATGTTTACGGAAATTTCTTAAATGACAAGGCAAAAGCACTTACTGAGTGTTATTATAATGAAGATTTGTCACTTTCGGAAATTGCCGAAAACGAGGGCATAACCCGTCAGGGTGTGCGTGACCAAATAAAACGTGCCGAAGTTCAACTGTTAGAGTTGGAAGAAAAATGCGGTTACTGTAAAAAGTTTTTAGAATTGAAAGAACTTTCAGCCAAATATTCTTCGGGTGACGGTACGGCAATAAAAAATATTATTTCTATAATAAATAATTTGTAAGGAGTGTGAGTTTTTTGGCGTTTGACAATTTATCTGACAAATTAGCAGGCGTTTTTAAAAAATTACGCTCTCGCGGAAAACTTTCGGAATCTGATGTAAAAACAGCCATGCGTGAAGTGCGATTAGCACTTTTGGAAGCCGACGTTAACTATAAGGTTGCAAAAGATTTTACTAACACCGTAACCGAAAAATGTATTGGCGAAAACGTTATGGAAAGTTTAACTGCACCTCAAATGGTAATTAAAATTGTTAAAGATGAACTTACCGCTTTGATGGGCAGCGAAAAAGCACGGCTTAAAATTTCTAACAAAATACCAACCGTTATTATGATGTGCGGTCTTCAAGGTTCGGGTAAAACAACACACTCGGCAAAATTAGCAAAACATCTTAAAGCCAAAGGCCACAGACCAATGCTTGTTGCCTGTGATATTTACCGTCCTGCCGCTATTGAGCAGTTAAAAGTTGTAGGTTCGGCGGTAGAAACTCCCGTGTTTGAAATGGGTACCGAAAAACCTGAAATTATAGCCAAAAAGGCAGTAGCACACGCAAGGGACTACGGTCATGATTTTGTTATTTTGGATACTGCTGGCCGTCTTCACATTGATACCGAACTTATGGATGAACTTCGCCGTATAACTCAAGCGGTAGAAGTTGATAACATACTTTTGGTGCTTGACTCAATGGTTGGTCAAGATGCGGTAAATATTGCAAAATCATTTAACGATATTCTTGAAATTGACGGCGTTATTTTAACCAAACTCGACGGTGACACACGTGGCGGTGCCGCACTTTCGGTTAAAGCGGTAACAGGTAAGCCAATTATGTTTGCCGGTGTGGGTGAAAAACTTGACCAGTTGGATGAATTCCACCCCGACCGTATGGCTTCCCGTATTTTAGGTATGGGCGACGTGCTCTCTTTAATTGAAAAAGTTGAAACCGAAATTGACGAAAAGGAAGCCGAAAAAACAGCACAAAAACTTGCTGAAAACAAGTTTGATTTAAACGATTTGCTTGACCAGTTCAGGCAAATTAAAAAAATGGGATCACTTAAAAGTTTGCTTTCAATGGTTCCGGGTATGGAAAAGCAGGTAAGAGATGCCGATATTGATGACCGTGCCCTTTTGAGAATTGAAGCGATTATAACTTCAATGACCAAAAAAGAACGTGCAAAACCCGATATATTAAACGGTTCTCGCCGTAAGCGTATTGCTGCAGGTGCGGGTGTTACTGTTGAAGAAGTAAACAAACTTATGAAACAGTATGAACAGATGAAAAAAATGTTTAAACAAATGAACTCAAAAGGCGGAAAACGTAATATGATGCGCCGAATGGGTGGTATGGGCAATATGAATATGCCCGGTGGATTTGGTTTTTAAGATAGTAAATCTTTAAAAATATATTCTAATTTTGGAGGTGTAGTAAATGGCAGTTAAGATTAGACTTCGTCGTATGGGTGCTAAACGTGCTCCTTTCTATCGTGTAGTTGTTGCAGATTCAAGATTCCCACGTGACGGTCGTTTTATCGAAGAAATCGGTACTTATGATCCCACTAAAGACCCTGCAGCAGTAAACATTGACAGCGAAAAGGCAAAGAAATGGATTGCTAACGGTGCTCAACCTACCGATACAGTTAAAGCTTTACTCAAAAAGAACGGTGTTCTTTAATTTAAAGCAATTTATGTGAGGTAAAAAATGAAAGAATTATTGGTTTCAATCGCTTCGGGACTTGTTGAAAACCCAAGCGAAGTAAAAGTAGTTGAAGACCAACCTAACGAAGCAGGTGTTATTGTTTTTCATTTGCAAGTGGCTCAAGATGATGTTGGCCGTGTAATTGGTAAGCAAGGTAGAATTGCTAAAGCAATTCGTACAGTAATGCGTGCTGCCGCTAATAAAGCAGGTTTACAGGTTGCAGTTGAAATCGACTAAACTAATGTAAGCATACCCCCACAGCGTTGGGGGTATTTACATAGGAGTAATTATGAAAAAAAGATATCTTGAAGTAGGAAAAATTGTTGGGACTCACGGTGTTAAGGGTATGACACGTGTTCAGGTTTGGGCAGATAGTCCTGATTTTCTAAAACAGTTTAAATATTTATATACAAACGAAAACGGCGGAGAAAAACTAACCGTTTTAAAGGTTCAACCACACGGTAATATATCACTTGTGGCATTTAAAGGTGTTGAAACAATTGAACACGCCGAAAGTTTTCGTAATACGGTGCTTTATATTGACCGCAAAGACGTAAAACTCCCCGAAGGTAGATATTTTATTACCGATTTAATTGGTGTAAAGGTTTATGATGACGATAACGGTGATTTTTTGGGTGAGATTTGCGATGTTTCTCAAACAGGTGCAAACGATGTTTGGCATATTAAAAACGAAGGTAGGGAATATCTAATTCCCGCCATTTCAGACGTTTTGGTTTCGGTTGATGTTGACGATGATAAGGCAATAATCAGACCTTTGAAAGGAATTTTCGATGATGAGAATTGATATATTAACTCTTTTCCCCGAAATGTGTGAAACCGTTATGAACGAAAGTATTATAGGCAGAGCACAAAAATCGGGTAAAGTGGAGATAGTTTGCACCAATATTCGTGATTATGCAAACAATAAGCATAACAAGGTTGACGATACTCCTTACGGTGGCGGTATGGGTATGGTAATGGCTGCTGAGCCGATTTATAACGCTTATAAATCACTTTATAATGAAAGCGAGAAAAAACCGCATCTTGTTTATTTGTCACCAAAGGGTAAAACTTTTAATCAACAAAAAGCGGTTGAATTGTCGAAACTTGATAGGTTGGTGCTTTTGTGTGGGCATTATGAAGGTATTGATGAACGTGTTATTGAAGAAATAGTAGATGAAGAAATTTCAATAGGTGATTTTGTGCTCACAGGCGGTGAATTACCCGCTTTGGCTGTGGCTGACGCTGTTTGCCGAATGCTTCCGGGTGTTTTATCAGATGAACTTTGCTTTAGCGAGGAAAGCCACTTTGACGGTTTGTTGGAATATCCGCAATATACAAGACCTGCCGAATGGATGGGCAAGGCCGTTCCTGAAGTTTTGCTTTCGGGAAATCATCAGAATATTGAAAAATGGCGTAGGTGTAAATCGCTTAAAATCACTATGGAGAAGCGTCCCGATATGCTTAAACCACAAGATATTGATGAAAAAGATAAAAAACTTTTGAAAAAATTTGAAGAACTACTTTGATTTTGTAATAAAATTGCACAAAACAGGGCGGTAAAAATACTGATTTGTTGGATAAATATTAGAACTTTTTCACAAAGAATTGACTATCGCATTAAATGTGGTATAATAACAATGTAAATTAAAACACCATTTACCGATAAGGAGAATTTATAATGTGCGTTAAAGATGTTGTTATTCACAATCAAGTAGGTTTACATGCTCGTCCTGCAACTTTCTTCATTCAAAAAGCCAATGAATTTAAGTCTTCAATTTGGGTTGAAAAAGATGAAAGAAAAGTTAATGCTAAAAGTCTTTTGGGTGTATTATCGCTTGGTATCGTTGGAGGAACAACTATCAAGATTATTGTTGACGGCTCTGATGAAAAAGAAGCGCTCGACGGTCTTGTAGCATTGGTTGAATCCGGTTTTTCTGACTAATTTTTAAAAAATAAAGGGTTGCCTTGAATTTTTTAAAAAGGCAACCTTTTTTCTATTGACAAATAAAAAAATCATGGTATAATACTATTTGCGTGTGAAAGAAAGTTTTACGCAATTTATGTTTCAAGGCAATAACTTAAAGTTAATATATTTCCGGGTATGGCGCAGCTGGTAGCTTTGAGTTCGACCGCTTCCTGTGGAAGATAAAGGGAGAACGAAAAGGCGCAGCG
>SVOX01000016.1 GCA_015066165.1 Oscillospiraceae bacterium
CTTTTCGTAATTACAAATGAGATAATAATGGTCGTCTTGCCAAGTGAGTGCATAAGGACTTACAATTCTTTGTTTTATTACGTCTGCAAATTCTCTGCCAACAAGTTCACGTGAAATATAATTAAAACTCACCTTTTTATTATCGCCTATTGCACGTGAAATAGTATCTATATTGTAAAAAATTTCTTCGTTGGTGCATTTTTGAAACGGGCTCCAATAAACGTCTTTTTCCCGCTTTCTTTGTTGTTCGGCACTTAACATTGAACCCAACTTTTTCACAAGTTCACGTGTCTTTTTGGGGCTTATAAACTTTGCTGTTCTAACCGCATCGCTTAAAAGATAAATCTCGGCTTCTTCAAATTCACGGCTTGCCATAAAAAAGCCCTTTGGCGAAAACGACCGCAAGATGTCATATCCATAATCGCAAAGCGCCTCAATATCGGCATAAATAGATTTACGCTCGGCTTCAATTCCAAACGTTGCCAAATGTTCGCAAATTTTTGTAGCGGTAAGCGGATGCTCTTCATCACTATATTTTCGCAAAATATCAAGCACGTAAAGTATTTTTAATTTTTGTCCCCATGATTTAGGCATTTTTCCACCGCCTTTTCAAATTGTTCTTTGGTTAAAATCGTATTTAATACGTCCAACATTGCGTTAGGCGATAAATTATTGGGTAAATTCAAATATTCAAGTAAAATCTTGCGGTTTTGCGTAGCATTTTGGGTACCCGAAAGCGAGAATTCAAACATATCGGTTTTAGTGATTTTTTCCGCCCCTTGTTGTGTTTCAAGCGCCGTTATTCCACTTTTTAAAAGAGCATTTTCCAAAACTTCTTTAGAAAGTCCTTCAACCCCTAAATATCCTTCTTTCGAAGCGGTGGGTTTTCTTTTTTCTTTTCCCCTTAACTGCGGTACGTAAACGTTTATAATCTTTCCGTCAGCCACTATGTTTTTTATGTGATTTCTAATAATGTTTCCCGCCGAATCACTGTCAGTCAACACAATTATTCCGTTACGCTTGGCAAAAGTACGTATAAGTTCACACTTTTCACGGTCTTTAAAAATGCCAAAACCGTTGGTTGTGATAATTAGTGTATCCACCACGTTTTCAAGCGTAATTTTATCATACTTGCCCTCAACAATTATGGGCATATCAAGTTTAATCAAGGCATTCACCACGAATCGCTATATAGCCGAGTTTTACAAGCAACTGCTCAAGCACAACCCTTGGGTCGCTTGAAAAACTTTTTAAAGATTTATCAGCCGCACGCAAGGCGTCAAAACTAAATAAAAACTTTGTGGAAGTAAACTTTTTAACGTCGCTCACAGCATTTCTTATTACAAATTCACGGTTTTTATAATCAAACGCCTGTGCAATTTCAGGAGCAGTCATCGCTCTTTCTTTTCCAACAAAAGTGCGGTACATATCCACATAAAATCCCGAAATTGTGCTTAAAATTATTATTGGCTCAACTTTTAAATAAAAAAGTTCGTCCAAAATTTTTAAAGCAGCGCTCATATTACACTCAATAATATGTTTCGACAAAGTGTAAACACTGGCTTCTACGGTTTTTATGCAAATTTCATCTACCGTTTGCTTTGTAATTTCACCGCTGCCCACAAAATTGCAAAGTTTTTCAAGTTCATTTTTAAGAGTGTTAATATCTTCACCCGAAGTTTCAACCAAATATCTTGCTGCCGCACCTTCAAATTTACAGCCACGCTTTGCAGCACCTGCAGTAAGCATTTTAATAAGGTCCGGCACGGTTCTGTGATTAAGTTCGGCGGCAACACCGTTATTTTTTTCAGCGGCGGTTACAAGTTTTGAAAGTTTTGTGTTCTTTTTAGCCACAATTTCCAAAACGTCGTAAAGCAAAATAAAAACGCAACTTTCAGGAGTATCGGAAATAATTGTGCAAAGTTTTTCAAAATCTGATTTTGAGCATTTTTCAAAATCGTAATCGGTCAAAATGACACACTTTTTATCACTCATCATTGGAAACTGCAAAACCGCATCGTAAACTTCTTGCAAGTCGCAGTCGCCCGAAAATTTTTGAAAATTAAAAATATCGTCCGGCTCGGCGCACATACCGCTGATTTTATTGGCATAAAGGTTTTTCAAATAACCGTCGTTACCAAATAAAATATAAACGTTACGGGCAGTATTTTTTATTTCATTTTTAAGCGCCGTTTCAAAAATTATTGACATATTATCTTTTTACTCCTTTCTTTCGCTTTTATTTTTCGTATTTCTTCTAATTTTAACATATCTTTACGTTTTTTACAAGCAAGTAAAACCCACAATATTATAATTATCACACTTGTCAATATATAAGCCGACCATTTGGGCAAAGAAGTTGTGGCAAAAGGCAAACTTCCAAAATCGTTTATTACGTTATTTATAAAAGCCAAAATAAACTCTGCTACCCAAAACAAAAACGGTTGTAAAAACGGCAACACAAGCCCTGAAATACACAGAACAAGCGCAACGCTTGAGGCGGCAGATAACAATAAATTAGTCGCAAGAGATACATTTGAAATATACCCAAAAGTATAAATTGTAACAGGCGCTGTAAAAATAAGTGCGCAAAAACTTATAATAACACTGCCTAAAATTGCCTTTACAGCCCAATTATTAAATATTCTTTTTCTTGTGAGAACCCGTGTTACAGGCACCGCTACCACCAAAATTGAAAAGGTAGATAAAACTGAAAGCAAAAACCCAATGCTGAAAATGGCAAACGGATTCGTTAAAAGAATAATCACAACTGCACACCCTAACGTATTTTCGGGTGTTGATTGACGTTTTATTATGAGCGATAACGCCAAAATCATGTAGGTAATACCGGCACGTAAAATTGACATTGTAAAACCGCATATTGCCATAAGAAAAACTGAAACTGCAAAAATAACTCCCGCACGAAGATAACGGTTATATAAGAATTTGTCAATCAAATACAAGAAAAGGGAAACCACTATTGACAAATGCATACCCGAAACCACCATAATATGTGCTACACCCGCACTTTTAACGTTAGAGTAGAATTCATCAGTAAAATATGTTTTATCACCCGTTATGAGTGCCAATGCGGTTGCCGCTCTCGAAAACTGAAAATTATCAAAAAAGCAATTTTTAACGTAATTGCGAACAGCGCCAATTACCGAAAGCACCATTTCTTTCCCTGTCTTTTCGGTCATTTTGGTTATGTAACCGCTAACAAAAATGTTTTTAGCGTAAAAACTGTCTTTATGTTCATAATTATCTAACGAAGATATGGATAAACGTGCTTTAAATTTATCGCCGTAAGATAAATTTTCCTTATAAATATTAAGTTTTATTTTATCCCCTTTTGACAGAGTGTCGCTTTGTAACGTTTCGGCTGTTGTGCTGTAATACTCGCCGTGATTTGTAGGGTTTTCTATTATCACAAACTCACCGTCACAGTTTGTGCGGTCAAAATTACGCAAACTGTCAATTTTAACGGTTGTAAAAAAGCAACTTAACGCCACCGCCAAAACACAAATAAAAGCAAAGATAATTTCACCCTTCACCCGCTTATATATCATTATAAAAATAAAGCCCAATACCACTGTACATACAATAAAAAGCATCTTTTCGGCATACATTGTTATTACCGAAACGACACTTGAAAGTATAGCGCACAAAAGCATTGGTCTCTTTTTTAAATAGTCACGCAAAATAAGTCAATTCCTTTTTATCATTTACAAATCAATAAATTTAATGTATAATAACTTTGGAAGGTGTTAATATGAAAAAAGTAAACACAATCAAATTTTCTTTATTTTTAACCGATTTGTTTTTAGTTCTTTTAGTTTTAGTGGCGTTTTTTCTGCCTTTTCTTGTTACTTGGTACGTGGAATATGCAGGTCGGCTTGAAAGTCTTGCCACTACGATAATGGTTACTTGTTATCCCTGCGCCCCATTTACAGGGCTTATACTTTTTTACCTTAGAAAAGTACTTAAAAATATTGAAAAGAAAGATGACAAAACCCCGATAATAAGAAATATCTAAAATATATGAGTTTTTGTTGTATCATAGTTGCAATTATAACTTTGATAGCAGGCGGTTTTTATTTGCCGTTTTTCCTTGTGGCAGGTACGTTTTTATTTTTGGCACTGCTTATTTTTGTTTTCAGAAATATTTTTATAAATATATGTAAAGAAAAATAAAAATTCTAACAAAAAAACCGACTTGGCTTACAAGTCGGTTTTAATTGGAGCGGGTAATGGGTGACGTTGCGAGCGCATCCTGTGGATGATAAAGCGAGCAAAAGGAAGCGCTGCGGTCGGCAGTTGCAAACGGCAGTGCTGCAACAACGGTCACCGCAAGAGAGCGAACCGAAGGTTCGATTCCCTTTATTTTATAATAAATCCACCAACTTAAAAAACAAAACTCCCAGACAAAATGCCCGAGAGTGATTTGGAGCGGGTGATGGGAATCGAACCCACACAACCAGCTTGGAAGGCTGGGATTCTAGCCGTTGAACTACACCCGCGATTAGAACGAAAATTATGATAACACATATTTTTCGTTTAGTCAAGAGTTTTTATGTTTTTTCTTCAAAAAGTTCTTGACAAAGAGGTTCAAATCATATATCATATATGATATGCCGCTGTGGTGGAATAGGCAGACACAAGGGACTTAAAATCCCTCGGTAGCGATATCGTACCGGTTCAAGTCCGGTCAGCGGCACCAAAAAAGAACGAAGCAATCGCTTCGTTCTTTTTTTATCCAAGCCGACAGGCTTGGTATATCATCACGACAAAGTCGTGCATATCATCGCCGCAAGGCGTATATCATCACACGAAGTGTGTATCTCTGTCGGCTTGATGATATACGAAACTAAAGTTTTGATGATATGCAATTCCTTGCGGAATTGATGATATACAATGCTTACGCATTGATTTATCGCCGCTTTTATGCTATAATAATTAAAAACATATAAGGAGGTTTTCCTCTATGACCGAAAATAATGTAAACGTCAATGTCGATAATGCGGAAGTAAAAAACCCTATTTACAGTTCAAAGTTTTTGATGAACAAAGAATTGTTTTATGACTTTTGTTCCGTTAGTTATAACAAAACTAAAAAAATGTTTTTTATTTTCTTTTGTTTAGTCGCCTATCTAATCGGCATAAATCTTTTAATTGGTAATTATGATATTGTTGTTGGTTTCGGTCCGTTCATATCGTTCTTAATGCTATTAACATATTTTCGGACAAAAAAGTCAATAAAAATCAATTATGAACGAAATTTAATTTCTGCAGGAAAAGAAAGCACCTTAAATTATGAACTTTTTGAGGATAAAATTGTTTCACATGTTGATGAACTAAAAAGAGAATATTTTTATCACCAGATAACGAAGTTCTTTGAAACAAAAAACTTTATCTTGCTTCATCTTCAACACAATTTGCACGTTACAATAGAAAAAAACAATCTTAATTTAAGTGTTGATGAAGTAAAAGACTTTTTGATGAACAAATGCACTCTTGTTAAAAAGAAAAAGTTCATTAACTGTGCAAACGATAAAAAATGGTCTTTAGTGTTTTTGGTTGCACTAATTTTTGTTTCCATTGTGGGAACTGTTCTTGGATTAGTGTTAAAAATGAATTCAATATTTTAAGAAAACAGGTTTTTAGGCACATTTTATTCGTGTCATTAAGTTCAAAACACCCAAAATCCCGTTCACATAAGTGTACGGGATTTTTACTTTTTTACTTTAGCCACCGTTTAAACCTGGTTCCGCCAACTACAACGTTTCTAAACAAAAGAGCATTATTTTACAAAATAATTGCATTATTTTACTAATTAGTATATAATAACATTAAAATCTGAAAGAAGTTAATATATGAACAAACAAAAATCCCGTTTAAAATATATTATTACCGCCGCTTTAATAGCAGCAATATATGCCGCACTTACCTACTTTGGCTCGTTTTTCGGGCTTTCTTACGGCCCTATTCAAGTACGCTTTTCTGAAGCGCTAACAATACTTCCGATTTTTACCCCTGCCGCAATACCGGGGCTTACAATTGGTTGTTTTATTGCCAACATTGGCTCTTTTAATCCGCTTGATTTAATTTTTGGAACTTTTGCAACCTTTTTATCGGCTTTGCTGACCTATTTTCTAAAAGATATGCGCTTTAAAAATCTTCCGCTTTTAGCGATTTTACCGCCTGTAATTATAAATGCTCTTATAATAGGTTTTGAAATTGCGGTGTTTTTCCTTGCCAAAGGATACTCTTTTTACGGTTTCGTAATTTCAGCCATACAGGTTGGCACAGGTCAGATAATTGCTTGTTACGGTTTAGGGCTGCCGCTTTATTTAGCCCTTAAAAGCAAACGCCTTTCTAAAATAAACTTTTTTAAAACTTAAGGAGGGAATGTATTGAATAACCTAATGAATTTTCGCAAAACGGTAATGCGTATTCTTAAAATTTTAATCATCGCTTCTTTAACTTTTTGCTTTATACAAACATGGGTTACCAACTACACTTCATCTCTTTTCAGCCGTAACGGTAACTATGTTGTTATTTTCTCATTTGTGTTTATGCTTTTCATATTCTGCGCACTTTACGGCGCTTTTAAAATCGGCGTTTACCGCATACACGAATTGGTTTACAGTTTTACCCTTTCAATTTTAATCACAAACTTTCTCATGTACCTTGAGCTTAGTCTTATTGCCCGTGAGATGATTAAAATCACACCGCTTTTTATTAGTGTTTTATTTGAAATATTAATCGCATTTATTGGTTGTTATTGCGCCAACACCGTTTACTTTAAACTTTATCCCGCAAGGCGTTTAGTAGCAATTTTCGACGACGATGCGACCGGCTTTAGTTTAATCAACCGCATGAGCCGAATTCCCGAACGTTTTAAAATTGAACGTGGCGTTAATATTAATTCATATACGGTTGAACAAATTAAAAAATACATTCTTCAATACGACGGTGTTTTAATTTGCGATATTGACAAAAATTTGGAAAAAGAACTCTACGGTTTTTGCTATGCAAACGGTAAGCGAATTTATATGCAGCCCGCCATTACCGATATTATTATAAACCACAGTTACGAAATACAAATTGGCGACACTCCCGTTATTATGAGCCGTAACCGTGGTCTTACCACTGAACAGGCAATACTCAAGCGTTTGATGGACCTTTTAATTTCAGCTATTGCTTTAATAATAACCAGTCCGTTTATGTTAATTGCCGCTATTGCAATAAAACTTGATGACGGCGGTCCCATTTTCTTTAAACAAAACCGCATCACAAAAGACGGTAAAATTTTCAACGTTTTAAAATTCCGTTCAATGATAGTTGACGCCGATAAAGACGGTGCCAAAAAAGCCGAAGTGGGCGACAATAGAATTACAAAAGTTGGAAAAATTATTCGTGCTTGCAGGTTAGACGAACTTCCCCAACTTATAAACGTTTTAAAAGGGGATATGTCATTAGTAGGTCCCCGTCCCGAGCGAATTGAAAACGTTTACGAATATTCAAAAGCGTATCCCGAATTTGAACTTCGCCACAAAGTAAAGGGCGGTATTACCGGCTATGCTCAACTTTACGGTAAATATAACACCAGTCCTAAAGACAAACTTAATATGGACCTTATTTATATTGAAACTTATTCAATAATTCAAGATATAAAATTGATAATTCTTACAATTAAAATTTTATTTATGAAAGAAAGCACCGAGGGATTTGATTCTTCGGCAAATGCTAACGTCAGGGCTGGAAACAGCACACAAAAAACAGGAGAATAATATGGAACTTAACTCTAAAAATATTAAAAAAATACTATTGTTAGTGTTTTTATCGGCAGTTATTATTTGCGGCGTATTTAATTTTCAAACCGTTTTATCAGTATTAGGTAACGCTTATTCAGTTTTTTCTCCAATAGTAGCCGCTTTTTGCGTTGCTTTTGTATTTAACGTTTTATTAAGAGGGCTTGAAACAAAAGTTTTTGCGTTTATGGACAAATCCAAACGCAAATTCATAAACCGTGCGCGCCGTCCGCTTTGTTTAGTGCTGACTTATGTTTTGGCTTTTGGTATAATTTCACTTTTGGTTTTGGTTATTATCCCCGATATTATTGAAACCGTACTTTACCTTGTGAAAAACTTACCGTCATTTATCACAAGCACACGTGAATGGCTTGTATCTGTTGCGGCAAACTTTGGCATTGCCGAGTCTAAAATACCTAAAATTAATTTGGATTTTAACAAACTCACACTAACCGTTCAAAAACTTTTCACCGATTATTCTAACAAAATTGTAAACGGTGCGGTTGACATTACTTCTTCGGTTGCAGGCGGTGTTTATGATACTATTTTTAGCGTTGTAATTTCTGTTTATATTCTTGCTCAAAAAGAACGTATTGGAAAATTCACAAAACGCATTATAGACGCTTTTCTGCCCAAAAAAGCCGCCAAAACAATTTATCACGTAGCCGACCGTGCAAGTGATTCTTTTTCAAGATTTATTGGCGGTCAGTTAGTTGAAGCAGTTATTTTAGGAACACTTTGCTATATAGGTATGCTTATATTCCGTTTCCCAAATGCTGCAATTATTTCTATTTTAATAGGCGTGACTTCATTGGTTCCTGTGGTAGGCGCATTCACCGGTATTGCAATAGGTTTCTTGCTTATTGTAATTACCAACCCTTTAAAAGCGCTTTTCTTTATTATATTTGTTCTTGTTCTCCAACAAATTGAAGGCAATATAATCTATCCCCGTGTTGTTGGAAAAGCGGTAGGATTGCCGGGAATTATTGTAATAAGTTCGGTTCTTTTGGGCGGTAGTATTGGCGGTATATTAGGTGCACTTTTGGGTGTTCCGCTATCTGCCTTGTTGTTCACCCTTTTAAAAGAAGGTATCAAAAGCCGAGAAAAACTAAAAAGAAAATAAATTGAAAGCGAGTGGAAATTTCCACTCGCTTTTTTATATTATTATTAGTTCTTTGGGGCTTTTTGTTAAATTGTTGCAACCGTTTTGTGTCACAACTATCATATCTTCTATTCTAACACCAAATTCGTTTTCAATATATATTCCCGGTTCAACTGTTAAAACCATTCCGTCTTTTAAAACGGTTATATCTTTTGTGTTAAATGAAGGACTTTCGTGAATATCAATACCAACACTGTGCCCAAGTCCATGACCGAAACAATCTTCAAAACCGCTTTGGTTTATATAATTTCTTGCAACGGCGTCTATATCTTTACAAATTTTGCCTTCTTTTATACTTTCCAACGCCATTTGCTGTGCTTTTAAAACAATGTTGTAAACTTCTTTTTGTTTTGGCGTTATACCGGATATTGCCACGGTACGTGTCATATCAGAGCAGTAACCGCCAAGTTTTGCGCCAAAATCCATTGTCAAGAAATCGCCTTTTTCAAGCGGTTTTTCGGTTGGCACACCGTGGGGTAAAGATGAATTTTTGCCCGAAACTGCAATTGTGTCAAAAGCCACCGCTTCGGCACCGTTTTTTCGCATAAAAAACTCTAACTCAAGTGCAATTTCCTTTTCGGTTTTGCCAGGCATAATATAATTTAAAATATGTTGAAAAGCAGTATCGGTCAACTCTTGCGCCGATTTTATAAGACCGATTTCACGCTCACTTTTTATAGCACGAAGTTGGTCTAAAAACTTGCCAAAATCACCCGTTTTCAGTATTTCAATTTCTTTAAAAGCGTTGCTTAAATCATTATATTTTTCAACACTCATTTTCAGGGGTTGGATGAAAACTTTTTTTATTTTTTCATTTTCAAAAACTTCGCCTATTTGCTTGTTTTGATTTGTCAAAAGCCGAACTTCCATATTGCTTACTACCTGTTTTGCCTTTTCGATATAACGAAAATCAACAAACAAAACAGCACATTTTTGGGTTATAACAACAACACCCGCCGAAGAAGAAAAACCCGTTAAATAAAAACGGCTTGAACCGTCGTAAACCAACGCCGCTTCATCTTGTTTTAAAAAATTTTGTATTTTTTCTATTCTTTGCTTCATTTTCTTCTCCTTTTAAAATTTTCACAACGATATTTGAAAGCACAAGCACCGCAAAAAGATTTATGCAAAGCATTATTCCGCTAAAAAATTCTGCCAAGCGAAAAGCCATAGAAACGTTTATTACCGCTCCCGCCACACAAAACAGCGGGTATGCCGCAACGTAAATTTTTGCACCCTTTTTGCCCCACAAATATTTGGCAAAAACAATTCCGTAAGCCGCCCAACCAATAATGCTTGAAATTGCAAAAAGGCAAAGCATTACACAAAGTGCGGCGGCAGAATGTTTACCATATAAAGTTGCCAAACTTTGCACAACCAAGCCACTTGAAGCAACCTTACTGTAATCTATAATAACTCCACTTGAAAGAATTGTCAATGCTGTTAGAGTGCAAATAACTATTGTATCAACAAAAACTTCAAATATGCCAAAAAGCCCTTGAGTTTTAGGGTTTGCATCAACCGCCCAAGAGTGAGATATGCCTGTTGTGCCAATTCCCGCTTCGTTTGAAAATATTCCCTTTTTAGCCCCTGTAATTACACAATTTAAAACCGAGCCCAAAGCCCCGCCTGTAGCCGATTTTGGACTAAAAGCGCCTTTTAAAATTTGGGTGAAAACCGCATCTAAATTAGCATAATTTTTAATAATTACACCCAAGCAAAAAACAATATATAAAATCGCCATAAAAGGCAAAACTGCAGAGGTAAAAGAAGTAATTTTTTTAGCCCCTCCCGAAATTACAACAGCCGTTACAACACAAAAAACCAAACCCATAACAAATTTCAAATAAAAGTTTTGGGTGAGCGACTGAACACTTGCATTAACTTGAGTAATGTTTCCAACACAAAAAGATGCCGCCACACCCACAAATGCAAAAACTGTCAACACGCTTGAAAATTTGCCCTTAAAAACCTTTTTCAAATACACCAAAGGTCCGCCGTTTTCACCTTCCTTTGTGGCAACCGCCAAGGTTATTTCCGCACCTTTTATAACCATACTTAAAAGCGCAAAAACCCACATCCAAAAAACAGAACCCGCACCGCCTAACGATATAGCCGCCGCAACACCCGCAATGTTACCGGTGCCAACCGTAGCCGCAAGGGAGTTGCACACCGCTGAAAAGGACGATATTTCACCCTTGTTGTTACGCTTTAAAAAAAGTGAAAATTTTAAAGCGGTAAACAAATTTTTAAACTGCCACCACCGAGTTTTTACAGTAAACAAAACACCGCAAACCACCAAAAAGGTAAGTGGCAAAACTCCCGACAAAAAACTTTCAAACCACAAAAATACTTTTTCCATTTTAGAACCTTTTCCCTTTTTTAATTATTAATATTGGTTTTAAAAAATATTTATGATTGTTGTTGAAATTTATAAATCTATATAGTATAATCATTGTGTATATAGATTGGGGTGTATTTTTATAATTTATCTCGACAACAGCGCAACAACAAAGCCATGCGAAAAAGCAATAAAATATATGAATGATGCGGTTTGTGAAAACTGGGGAAATCCCTCCTCTTTACATCTTCTTGGTATGAACGCTGAAATTGCGGTTGACTGTGCACGTGAGTGCGTTGCAAAAACAATTGGCGCTCAAAAAAAGGAAATAATTTTCACATCCGGCGGAACCGAAGCCAACAACACCGCAATTATGTCGGCTTTGCACCGCAAAAACCGTGGCAACCGCATTATCACAACTTCTATAGAGCACCCCTCTGTTTTAAATGCAGTTGATTCGCTCGAAAAATTCGGCTTTGAAATCATTAAATTAAAGCCCGATTCTGCGGGTGTTATAAATCTTTTAGACCTTGAAAACGCATTAAATGAAAAAACCGTTTTAGTCAGCATTATGCTTGTAAATAACGAGGTTGGCGCTATTGAACCCATAAAACAAGCGGGTGAACTTATTCGCAAAAAGTCGCCAAATGCTTTTTTCCATTGCGACGCAGTGCAGGGCTTTGGAAAAATGCCAATAAATGTTAGAGATTTAGGGGTTGATATGCTATCTGCCAGCGGTCATAAAATCCACGCCCCAAAGGGAATTGGCTTTTTATACTGCTCACAAAAAACACATATTGCTCCGCTTTTGCTTGGCGGCGGTCAAGAAAACGGTATGCGTTCGGGCACCGAATCTGTTCCGCTTATTATGGCTTTGCAAGGCGCAATAGAAGAATTGCCCAATGCTAAAACCGCCCTTGAAAAGCAACGTGAATTATTCGATTACACAAAAAATCTTTTGTGCGAAAAAGGCATTGCTACTATTAACTCTACCGACCAAGGACTCCCCTTTGTTTTAAACGTTTCGGTAAACGGTTACCGTTCTGAAACGCTTTTACATTTTCTTGAAAGTAAAAACGTTTTTGTTTCAAGCGGAAGCGCTTGCAGTAAGGGTAACACCAGTTACGTTTTAAAAGAAATGGGCAAAAGCGACAAAGCAATAGACTCGGCTTTGAGAATAAGTTTTTCACGTTACAACACAAAAGAAGAGATAGACGTTTTTGTTGAATACCTTTTACAAGCGACAAAAACTTTAAGAAAGGCATAAAATGAAAGAAATCATACTTATAAAAAACGGCGAATTGGCTTTAAAAGGTCTTAACCGTTGCAATTTTGAAGATATTTTAATAAAAAATATTCGCCGTCGGCTAAAATCGCTTGGCGAAATCACAATCAGAAAAGCACAGTCGGCAATTTATCTTGAACCAAAAGATGAAAGTTTTGATTTTGAAGAAGCGCTCCAAAGAGTAAAATTAATTTTTGGTATTGCAGGTTTCAGCCGTGCGTGTGTTTGCGAAAAAGAGATGGAAGATATTCTCGAAAAATCTGTAGAATATTTAAAAGAACCGCTCGATAAAGTCAAAACCTTTAAGGTTGAGGCAAAACGTGCTGACAAGCGTTTCCCCTTAACTTCACCTGAAATTTGCCGTGAAGTTGGCGGAAAACTTTTATCAAAATACCATCATTTAAAGGTTGACGTTCACAACCCTGATATTACGGTTTTTGTTGAAATACGTGATACAAACGCCTATATCCGTGCCGAACAAATTACTGGGGCCGGTGGGTTGCCCGTGGGCACTGCAGGTACCGCTTCAATTTTAATTTCAGGCGGTATTGACAGTCCTGTTGCCGCTTGGACAATGGCAAAACGCGGACTTCGCCTTAACGCAATACATTTTGCAAGTCCGCCATATACAAGCCCACGTGCAGAAATGAAGGTTAAAACCTTATTATCAAAAGTTGCCCGTTACAGCGGTTGCATAAATCTTGCAATAGTGCCTTTTACAAAAATTCAAGACGAAATCGCAAAAAATTGTCCTGAAGATTACTTCACACTCATTATGCGCCGTATGATGATGCGAATAGCCCAAAAAATCGCAAAAGATTCGGGCAGTTTGGCGCTTATTACCGGCGAAAGTTTAGGCCAAGTTGCAAGTCAAACTTTACCCGCTCTTGTCACAACAGATTATGTAACCAATATGCCGGTACTTCGTCCGCTTATTGGTATGGACAAGGAAGAAATCGTAACCATTTCACGTAATATTGACACTTTTGAAACTTCAATATTGCCTTACGAAGACTGTTGCACCGTGTTTACCCCAAAACACCCAAAAACACGTCCTACGCTTGAGTCTTGCGAACAAGCCGAAAGCGGTCTTGACATTGACCAATTGATTGAAGAAGCAATAAGCGAAACTACCTACACCTACATTGAATAAGGAGTTGCCGTTTTGAATTCCAAAGTTTTGCTAAAAGCAGAAGAATTAGTAAACCTTTTAAAACAAAAAAATTTAAAAATCGCCACTGCCGAGTCTTGCACAGGCGGTATGATTTCAACCTATATTACAGCCGTTTCAGGTGCTTCGGGCGTTTTTGAAATGGGAATTACTTCTTATTCAAACCGCATAAAGAACAAGATTTTAAAAGTAAATGCTGACACCCTTGAAACTCAAGGCGCCGTAAGTTTTGAAACCGCAAAGCAAATGGCTCAAAACATTCGTGAAATAAGCGGTGCCGATATCGGTGTTTCGGTAACGGGGGTTGCAGGTCCCGCTTCTCAAGAAGGGCGCCCTGTTGGTACGGTTTTTGTGGGCTTTAGTTTTAAAGACAAAACCACTGCCAAACTTTTAAATATTGAGCCCTTAGGTCGTGAATTTATTCGTGAACAGGCAGTTTTAAACATCTTCACCACCGCCATTGAAATTTTAAACACTTAAATTAATATATTTTCGGAGGAAAATCCTATGCTTCAAAACTTTAAGACAGACATTATCTATTACAACACTTCCACAGATTTTGAGTTGGAATTTAATTTGTGCGGTTGTTGCAGAATGCGTCTTTTAAACGATAAGTGCAATGATAAAAAAACACTTTTGCTTTCACTTTCAAGGGCCTTTTCAAGAAGCCGTGTAATTATTCTTACCGCTCCGCTTTTTGACGGTTCAAACATTATAAACACCGTTTCAACTGCCATTGGCACCACCGTTGAAACGTTAGACGCCGCCGCTTACAACATAAA
The DNA here is from genome assembly GCA_015066165.1 of Oscillospiraceae bacterium. Lineage (GTDB taxonomy): Bacteria > Bacillota > Clostridia > Oscillospirales > Acutalibacteraceae > UBA737. The sequence continues at coordinate 14,555 of SVOX01000016.1, forward strand.
TTCCGATATTCCGATAGAAATTATAAAAGGTGCTACTCCGCTTGTTACTGCTGACGGAATTTTTGGCGGTCTTATTATTGAAAGCGGTCCGCAAACACTTATTATCCTTACCGAAAATAAAGCAATTCGTAAAAATATTATGATCTCCTTAATTCATCCGTATATTGAAGAACTCGCAATGGGTGAAATCTCTAACCCAGAACCAGAAGAAACGGTTGAACCCGAAGAAACAGTCGAAGACCAAGAAACCGCCGAAGACGCTTTAATTATTGACTCTCCTGCCGAACCCGAAACCGAAGAAGACCTTGGTTATTATACCGAAGGCAGTAATCTTATCACCGAACAGGTTGAAGAAAATGACACAGCCGAAACAGATGACGGTTACTACAGCGACGAAGAATATTACATTGAAGAAACACAAGAAAGGCAAAACTCAAAATTCTATATTGCATTAATCATAATTTCTTCAATTTTGCTTTTAACCATTGCAGTTTTGTGTTTTTGCATATTCTTTATTCCGGCACAAAACGCAATGACCCCCGCCGCTTATTTGAAAGATATTTTTGATACAATGTTTAAATAGCAAAAACAAAAGACAGCACAACAAAACGTTGTGCTGTCTTTTCTCTTAATATGAAATTATTTACTGAGTTTTCTTTCAAGCCAAACAAAACCAATATCAAGTGCTTCAAACAAGGTGGATTTTGTGCTTTCTTTTTCTACACGGTCCTTGTCTTTAAGGGTTGTATCACTTTTAAGCAATTGAATATTTATTTTGTTAGGTTCGCCGTTTTCATCTTTTGAAAGAATAGTGAATTTAATTATATGGCTTTCGCTCATATCACCGTAATATATTTCATCTTTGCTTCTTACGAGCGGTTTACCTTTATATTCTAAAAATTTATCAGCCATTTTTTACTCCTTTTCGGGCACTTCGCCATAAAGATTAAATCTAAAAAGCAAGGTTTCATCTTCGGGATTTTTGCAACGCAAGGTTGCTTCTGCAACTTCGGTACTTGCCAAAATTGTGCTAAGACCTATCATTTGGCAGAGTTTTGATTTAAGGTTTAAAACATCACCATCGGCAGTTTCAAGATAAACGTCACCCTTGCATTCGTCAACGGTCTTAATTAAATCATCAAAATCAACATTATGAAGTTTAATAAATCTATTATCCATATAATAACCTCCTCTTTAAGTCTATTTCTAAAGTATAAACTATATATTAAAATATGTCAAGTATTGACTTTTTTGCTTTTTTTCATTATTATATTATTTGTAGAAATTTGGCTTTAAGTCAATTAAAGGAGAAATTATTTTGGAAAATTCACAAAAACAAATGGAAACTATCGTAGCACTCGCAAAAGGTCGCGGTTTTGTGTATGCCGGAAGTGAAATTTACGGCGGTCTTGCAAACAGCTGGGACTATGGCCCTTTGGGTGTTGAACTTAAAAACAACATCAAAAAAGCATGGTGGAAAAAATTCGTTCAAGAATGTCCCTACAACGTAGGTCTTGACAGCGCTATTATTATGAACCCTGAAACATGGGTGGCATCGGGTCACCTTGGCGGTTTTTCGGATCCGCTTATGGACTGTAAAAACTGTAAAACCCGCCACAGAGCCGATAAACTTATTGAAGATTACGTAGCACAAAACGGCCTTTCAGATAATCCTGCCGCTATGAGCGACAGCGAAATGGCTGAATATATAAAGGAACACGGTATTGCCTGTCCCGATTGCGGTTCTCACGATTTTACTGATATTCGCAAATTCAACCTTATGTTTAAAACTTTCCAAGGCGTTACCGAAGACAGCACTTCAACCCTTTATTTACGCCCTGAAACTGCGCAAGGTATATTTGTAAACTTTAAAAATATTGCCCGTACCACACGTAAAAAAGTACCTTTTGGTGTGGCGCAAATCGGTAAATCTTTCCGTAACGAAATCACCCCCGGCAACTTCATTTTCCGTACCCGTGAGTTTGAACAAATGGAACTTGAATTTTTCTGCAAACCTGGTACCGACCTTGAATGGTTCGATTTTTGGAGAAGTTACTGCCGTGACTGGCTTTTAAATCTTGGTATGGACAAAGATAGTCTTCGTCTTCGTGACCACGACAAAGATGAACTTTGTTTCTACTCAAAAGCCACTACCGACTTTGAATTCTTATTCCCGTTTGGCTGGGGCGAACTTTGGGGCGTTGCCGACCGTACCGACTATGACCTAACCCAACACGCAAATCATTCGGGCGAAGGTATGGAATATTTCGACCCTGAAACAAACGAAAAA
>SVOX01000137.1 GCA_015066165.1 Oscillospiraceae bacterium
CGAATCGGCTATAAATTGTTCAAAAACCTCAATGCTTAAAGACCTTAATATCAATTACTGTATGGAATGTGGAAGTTGTTCTTTTGTATGCCCTGCATCCCGTCCTCTCACTCAGGTTATGCGCCTTGCAAAAGCAACTTTAAGAAAGGAGAACGCCCAATGAAAAGTTTTTTAAATGTAAACTCTTCACCGCATTTAAAACATCCTGATACTACCAACTCAATTATGCTGGATGTTATAATTGCGCTTCTTCCTGCTTGCGCTTTTGGTTGCATTCTTTTTGGATTACGCGCCGCCGCTATGCTATTAGTATGCGTTGGTTCAGCCATTATAAGTGAATTCTTGTGGAACAAAATCCTCAAAAAAAGCAACACTTTAGGCGACCTTTCGGCAGTTGTTACAGGTTTGCTTTTAGCAATGAATCTTCCTTCTAAAACTCCTTTATGGATGGCGGCAATAGGAAGCGTAATAGCCATAATAGTTGTTAAGCAAATGTTTGGCGGTCTGGGATGTAATTTTGCCAACCCCGCAATTACCGCAAGAATAGTTATGTTGGTTTCTTTCCCAAGCGCTATGAGTAATTACGAACTTGATTTCATAGACACCACCACAAGCGCCACCCCATTAACATATCTTTCTACCGCGGCAGATAAAATTCCGCACGAAATAAGTTTGACAAATATGTTCTTCGGTCTTGAAGGCGGTTGTATTGGTGAAACTTCATCATTTTTACTTATTATTGGTGGTCTTTACCTTATTCTCAGAAGAGTAATAACCCCCACCATTCCGTTAAGTTATATCGCAACCGTGGCTTTGCTCACCTTTGTTTTTGGAGATAACGTTTCTATAGCCGTTTTCGGCGGCGGTTTAATGCTTGGCGCTATATTTATGGCTACCGATTACACCACAAGCCCCACAACAGAACTAGGCAAACTTATTTTTGGTATAGGTTGCGGTTTGATCACATTTGTTATAAGAAAATTTGCCGCTTTACCTGAGGGTGTTTCTTATGCCATTTTAATAATGAACATATTAGTTCCTTATATTAATCGTATTTCCCTTAAAAAGCCTTTTGGTTTTATAACTCCTAAAAAGGAGGCAAAATCAGTTGAGTAAATTTATTGGTTTCTTAAAAAGTAACGTGAATGATATTTTTAAACCCATTTTGGTGTTGTTTGCTATTTGTATTGTAATTCCTTTGGCGCTTTCTCTCACTAACGAACTTACCGCTGAAAGAATTATAAAATTACAAGGAAAAAATGAAAAAGCGACAATGTCAAAATTAATTAAAGCAGATGAGTTTGAAGAATATACTTTTACGGGCAAAAAAGAAAATTTTGATCTTTATATTGCAACCGAAGACGGCGATGTGAAAGGATATATCTTTAAAACTTCTGCCAAAGGTTACGGCGGCGAAGTTTCGGTTATGACCGCTATTGACACAAACGGAAAGGTGAAAGAAGTTTCTATTTTAGATGCCTCAAACGAAACCCCCGGTCTTGGTCAAAACGTAACAAAAGAGAACTTTTATTCACAATTTATGAAAAAAATCAAAGATATAACGGTAGTTAAAAACTCTGCTATAGATGAGAATAACGAAGTTAACGCCGTTACAGGCGCTACCATTTCTTCAAAAGCGGTAACTTCCGCCGTTAATAAAGCATTAGCTAATTTCGAAGAATATTCAAATGCGATTTTTAAAGATACGGAGGTGGAATACAGTGAAGAATAATAAGTATTTAAACATCTTTACAAACGGACTTATTAAAGAAAACCCCACATTAAGACTGGTTCTTGGGACCTGTCCTACTTTAGCTGTTACCACCGCCGCTATTAACGGCATAGGAATGGGTATTTCGGCTACAGTAGTCCTTGTTTGTTCGAACCTTGTTATTTCGCTTTTGCGCAACATTATTCCCGATAAGGTTAGAATCCCCGCCTTTATTACAATTATTGCAGGATTTGTTAGTGTTGTTCAAATGTTGGTTAAAGCCTTTTTACCTTCAATAGACGAATCCTTGGGCATATTTTTGCCCCTTATCGTTGTAAACTGTATCATACTCGCTCGAGCCGAGATGTTTGCTTCAAAAAACGGCCCCGTTCTCAGTATACTTGACGGACTTGGAATGGGCATAGGCTTTACCGCAGTGCTCACACTTATGGGTGCAATACGTGAATTTTTCGGTGCCGGAAGTATTTTCTCACTTCCCATAACCGCTGACATTATCGACCCTATGATAGTATTCCTTCTTCCTCCCGGCGGTTTCTTTGTTTTCGGCATACTCGTTGCAGTTTCTAATGCTATTGCAAAGAAAAACGGCAAAAAACCGGTTCAAAGCCTTGGTTGTGCTAACTGCCCTTCAAGAAATGCCTGTTCAAGAGTTAATTGCGAAGAGGAGGTAAGTTCAAATGAATAATACCACCTTAGCCTCCATATTATTAGCAAGTATTTTAACCAATAATATGGTATTATCTAAATTTTTAGGTATTTGTCCTTTCCTTGGTGTTTCTAAGAAAACCAATACCGCCTTTTCAATGAGCATTGCTGTAATCTTGGTTATGGTAATATCAACAGCAGTAACTTGGCCTATTTACAATTACCTTCTTTATCCGAATTATACTTATCTTGAAACAATTGTATTTATACTCGTAATTGCTGCAATAGTTCAGCTGATTGAAATTGTACTTAAAAAATATATAAAACCTATATACAACGCTTTGGGCATATACCTACCGCTTATAACCACCAACTGTGCAGTTTTGGGTATTACTATGCTCAACATCACCAACGAGCTTAACTTTATACAGTCAATAGTAAACGCTCTTGGAGCAGGTCTTGGTTTTATGCTTGCTATGCTTTTATTCTCAGGCGTAAGAGAGAGACTTGAAACCTCAGATATTCCCGAATTTTTAAAAGGCCTACCCATAACTCTTATTGCGGCCGCAATAGTTGCCCTTTC
>SVOX01000017.1 GCA_015066165.1 Oscillospiraceae bacterium
CAATTCCAAGGTTGTTGTTGGCACTGTCTAAAATGTTTTGAGGTGCGCCGCATTCTTCGGCGGCTTTTTGACGGGCAGCGGCAAAGGTCACACCGTTTTGTAGGTGTATTTTGAGTTTTTCTTTGAAGTTTTCGCTTTCCAAAATATCGCAGGTTTTGTAAAGTTTTTGGATATCGCCACACTCACTACCGAATATAATACTGTCACAGCCGATAGAATCAAGCATACTGACGCCTCCCAACGCAAAATTTTGCGCTGTTGACATTGAATAGCAAACGGGAAGTTCAACCACCAAGTCCGCACCGCAAAGTAGAGCGGCTTTTGCGCGAAGTGATTTCTCATAAATGGCGGTATCGCCACGCTGAACAAAATTGCCACTTATAGCGCAAACTACAGCACCGTACTTTTTTGCTTCATTTATTAGGTATTTATGACCATTGTGAAGGGGGTTAAACTCGGCAATTATGCCTAAAACTTCCAAAAAATCACTTCTTTACAAAAAAACTTGAAAAATCTTCTATAATATAGTATTATATTATTTATATGATACCATAAATTTGTATTCTATTCAATGATTTTTTAGGAGGACTATAAAATGAAGATTTTTGTTGTAAACGCTGGTAGTTCGTCACTTAAGTATCAACTTATTGATATGGAAAACGAACAAGTATTAGCAAAAGGACTTTGTGAACGTATTGGTGTTACGGGCGCTATCAAGCACACCGCAGCAGACGGTAGAGTTTATTCGGCTGATACCGCAATGCCCACCCATACCGAAGCATTTGAAGCAGTCGTATATGCTCTTACAAAATCTGATGCAAAGGTTATTGATTCTTTTGATGAAGTTTCAGCAATTGGTCACCGTATAGTGCAAGGCGGTGCTATATTTAAGGGTTCTTGCCTTATCACTCCAAAAGCACTTCAAGATATTGACGATTTGGGTGCTTTGGCTCCGCTTCACAACCCTGCACACGTTTTGGCTATTAAAGCATGTATTAAAACGTTTGGCGAACAAAAGCCACAAGTTGCTGTTTTTGATACATCTTTCCATCAAACAATGCCTGAACACGTTTATATGTTCGCACTTCCTTATGAATATTATGAAAAGTACGGTGTTCGTAAGTACGGCGCACACGGTACAAGCCATGACTTTGTAAGTAACAGACTTGCTGAAGTTATGGGTAAAGACCGCAAAGATATGAAAATTATTACTTGTCACTTGGGTAACGGTTGTTCCATAACCGCTGTTAAAGACGGTAAATGTTTTGATACTTCAATGGGCTTTACTCCTCTTGACGGCTTTATGATGGGTACCCGTACCGGTACACTTGATCCTTCGGCTTTAACATTTATTGCTGAAAAAGAAAATCTTACCCCTGCTGATATTAACCGCATTTGCAACAAAGAATCGGGTGTTTTGGGTATTTCGGGTGTTTCAAACGATAACCGTGACGTTGCAGCCGCTGCTGCTGAAGGCAACCACAGAGCACAACTTTCAATTGATATGCAACGCTATCAAATACTCAAATTCGTTGGTTCATACGTTGCTGCTATGAACGGTGTTGACGCTATTGCGTTTACCGGCGGTATTGGTGAAAATGACCCCGGTCTTCGTGAATTTGTTTGTGAAAACCTTGCTTACTTGGGTGTAAAACTTGACAAAGAACAAAACGCTAAACGTGGCAGTGAAACTAGAATTTCTACCGAAGACAGCGGTGTTGCAGTTTATGTTATTCCAACAAATGAAGAACTTGCAATCGCACGTGATACTTTAAAAATAATTTCTGAATAAAGGTGACTAAAATGACCTTATGTGAAGTAAAAGCCAATATTAAAAACGGAAAATATGATAAAGATTTCGGGATGCTTTACAGTGACGTAATAGCGGCCAGAAACCGTTATTTTAACGCTTGTGAAGATTTTGAAAAACTTTACGGCAGTGACGGAGATATTCGTATTTTCTCCGCCCCCGGCAGAACCGAAGTAGGTGGCAACCATACTGACCATCAACACGGCAGTGTTGTTGCAGGCGGCGTTGATATGGACGTTATTGCTATTGTGGCTTTAAATAGTGACAATACAATTCGTGTAAAATCTCGCGGTTATGATATGGACGTTATTACCGACTTTGATTTTGATAAAAAAGAAAACGAAATTGGAAAAGCAATTTCGCTTATTCGCGGTGTTTGCGCTAAATTTAAGTCTCTTGGCGCAAATATATGCGGTTTCAACGCTTATACCACTTCAAACGTATTAAAAGGTTCGGGGCTTTCATCTTCGGCGGCATTTGAAGTTTTGCTTGGCAATATTGTAAACGGTCTTTTTTATGATAAAAAAGCCGACGCTATTGAAATTGCTAAAATCGGTCAGTTTGCCGAACGTGATTATTTTGGTAAACCTTGCGGACTTCTTGACCAAATGGCATCTTCGGTTGGCGGATTTACTTATGCCGATTTTAATGACCCCGCAAACCCATTGACTGAAAAAATTAATCTTGATATTAAAGAATTTGGTTACACACTTTGTGTTGTTGACACGGGCGGAAATCACGCTAATTTAACTCAAGATTATGCCGACATAACAATTGAATGTAAGCAAATTAGTAACGCTTTGGGTGTTGAATTTTTGCGTGATGCCGACCAAAAGAAGTTTTATTCTTCTTTGAGCGCACTTCGCAAAGAATTTGGTGAACGTGCGGTACTTCGTGCTTTCCACTTCTTTAACGAGCAAGAAAGAGTGCAAAAACAACGTAAAGCATTGCTTGACGGCGATTTTAAAGCATTCTTAAAACTTGTTAACGAATCGGGACAGTCTTCGTTTGATTATTTACAAAACCTTTACTCAACAACTGCTGTAAAAGAACAAGGTCTATCATTGGCTATTGCTCTTACCAAGCGTTTCTTGGGTGAAGACGGTGCTTGCCGTGTTCACGGTGGCGGTTTTGCAGGTACTATTCAGTGTTACATACCAACAAACCGTCTTATCGCTTACAAGCAAATGATTGAAGAAGTTTTTGGTGACGATAGTTGCAGTGTTCTCTCAATTCGTCCCGTTGGCGGTTATGAAATTGAATTATAATAGGTAAAAATTTAGACCATAAACTCGGTTTGAGTTTATGGTCTTTTGTTTTGTTTAATTTTTCTTTCTGCTTTGTATTAGTTCGGGTATTTGCGCTACAATAATTGCGGCAAACATTACGGCGCAACCTAAAATTTCGTTTGTTTTGAGTGTTGTGCCTGAAAAAATCACACCGCCTATAACTGCAAACACGCTTTCAAAACTCATTGTGATAGAGGCAATTGCAGGTTCGGCATATTTTTGACCTACAATTTGCAAAGTGAAAGCCACACCGCTTGACATTATGCCAAGATATATAATAGGAAGTGAAGCGTCGATAAGTCCTTGCAAAGTGGTTTGTCGGTCGAATAAAAGTGCTAAAATAAGCGAGAGAACAGCGGTTACAGTGAACTGCATTATTGAAAGTTTAACACCGCCTATGGCACCTAAATATTTATCAACCGCCAAAATGTGAAAGGTGAACGCAACGGCACAGGCAAAGAGGAATATATCACCAACGTAAAGCCCGTCAATACCGCCCGCAAAGCACAAAAGATATATACCTGCGGTGGCGATTATTCCGCCGGCAATTACCAAGGGGTTAATTTTTCTTTTACCTATAACCGAAAATATTGGAACTAAAATTACATAAAGTGCCGTAAGAAAACCCGAATGGGCTTCGGTATTGGCACCTTCGGGGTAGAGCGACATACCAAACTGTTGAATATTTGAAGCGATAGTGAGACAAACACCGCAAATAATACCGCCTATGTAATATGTTTTTCGTGACTGTTTATCTTTTGGAAAAAACGGTTCTTTTTTCTTTAAATTGGTAATAGACCAAAATATAAACAGCGCAACCGCACCTATGATTGAACGGCAAGTGAGTATTGAAAAAGTGTGGGCACTTTGACTTGCCATATTTTGCGCTACAAAAGCCATACCCCAAATAAAAGCGGCAAGCGCCAAAATTGCGGTGCCTTTTAAATTGTTAGTTTTCATTGAGTTTGTCCTTTCTCATTGTAAGAGAGATGCGTTTTTTAGCCACGTCAACGCCTAAAACCCAAACCTTTACAATATCGCCAACCTTTAAAACTTCGCTTGGATGTTTTATAAAGCGGTTTGTGATTTGAGAAATGTGAACAAGTCCGTCTTGGTGAACGCCAATATCTATAAATGCACCAAAGTCAATAACATTGCGAACAGTACCTGTAAGTTCCATACCTGTTTTAAGGTCTTCCATAGACATAATATCGGTGCGAAGTAAAGGGGCGGGGAGTTCGTCACGAGGGTCTCTGCCGGGGCGTTCAAGTTCTTTAATAATATCGGCAAGAGTGGGCACACCCACACCTAATTCTTGGGCAAGTTGTGAAAGTCCTTGCTCTTCTGCTTTTTTGGAAACAACTTTTATCGCTTCGGTATTAAGGTCTTTTTGAGAAAGTTCGCAAAGTTTTAAAAGTTTTTCACACGCATCATAACTTTCAGGGTGAACGCCCGTGTTATCGAGTGCATTTTTACCGTCAATTATTCTTAAGAAACCTGCACATTGCTCAAATGCTTTTGGTCCCAGTTTTGAAACCTTTAAAAGTTCTTTGCGGCTTTGGAATTTGCCGTTTTCTTCACGGTAGGAAACCACGTTTTTAGCAACTGCGGGACCAAGACCCGCAACGTGTGACAATAACTGTACTGAAGCGGTGTTAAGATCTACACCAACGCTGTTAACACAAGCTTCAACAACACCGTCAAGCGCACCGGTAAGGCGGTTTTGAGGCATATCGTGTTGATATTGACCAACACCAATTGCTTTTGGCTCAATTTTAACAAGTTCTGCCAACGGGTCTTGAAGACGACGGGCAATAGATACTGCGCTACGAAGGGAAACGTCGTAATCAGGGAATTCTTCGGCGGCTAATTTTGAAGCGGAGTAAACACTGGCTCCTGCTTCGCTTACTACCATATACGAAACACCTGTGTCCATTTCTTTAATAACATTAGCGGCAAATACTTCGGTTTCGTGACTGGCAGTACCGTTGCCTATTGCAAATACTTCTACGTTGTGTTTTTTTACCAATGCTTTTATAATGATTTTTGCGTTTTCAATATCGTTTTTTGGGGGTACAGGATAAATTACACCTGTATCAAGAACTTTACCTGTGCCGTCAACAACAGCCACTTTACAGCCGGTTCTGTATCCGGGGTCTAACCCTAAAGTGATTTTATCTTTAAGGGGTGGCTGCATTAAGAGTTGGCGAAGATTTGTTGAAAATACCTTTATTGCCGATTCACTTGCCTTTTCGGTAAGTTCCGAGCGGATTTCACGCTCAATAGAAGGGAAGATAAGACGGTTGTAAGCATCTTCGGCTGCGGCTTTTACAGTATCGGTTGCGGGAGAGCCCTCTTTAATATGGTTTTTGGCTATGATAAACATTGCCTTGTCTTTTGGAAAATCAATAGAAACTTTTAAAAATTCTTCTTTTTCGCCACGGTTAATTGCCAAAATTCTATGGTCAGCAATTTTGGCAACGCTCTCGCTATAATCAGCATACATTTCATATACGTCAAGGTCTTCTTTGGCGGCTTTTACAACCATAATACCGTGTGCTGAACATACGAAACGCATACGTTTTCTAATGTCAGCATCGTCGGAAATTTTTTCGGCTATAATGTCCATAGCGCCTTGGAGCGCATCTTCGGCAGTTTCTACGCCTAATTCTTGATTTATATATTCTTGGGCTAAAACAAGCGGGTCCATACAGTCGGGTGCTTGTTCGTAAATAACATTTGCCAACGGCTCAAGACCTTTTTCCTTTGCAACCGAGGCCCTTGTTTTACGCTTTTTCTTATATGGGCGGTAAATATCGTCAAGTTCGGTCAAAGTTACCGCATTTTCAATAGCGGTAATAAGTTCTTCGGTAAGAGCACCTTGTTCTTCGATAGATGCTTTTATTTTTTCTCTGGTTTCGTCCATATTGCGAAGATATGAAAGACGGTCGTTAAGTTCACGCAACACTTGGTCATCAAGTGAACCGGTGGCTTCTTTACGGTAACGTGCAATAAAAGGAATAGTGTTACCTTCGTCTATGAGCGACACTGTATTTTCAACCTGAAAAGGTTTTAAATTAAATTCTTCTTGTAATTTTTTTAAAATATCCATATAAACACCTCAATAGGATTATTATACCATTTTTTTCATAGTTTCTCAACTATAAAATTACTATTGTTTTTTAGTTGGAAATGTTATATAATTGTGTTGAATTAATTTATTTGGGAGATAGATATAATTGAATTTTTTAGATAATATCATATCGGCAATAGGTGATTCGTATCTTGTGTCTAATATGATTTATGCAGCAATTGGTACTGTTTTAACATATCTTACGTTCCATAAAAAAGTTTATAGAGTGTTAGGTTTGTTTTTTACCAGAAAATTCAAACCCGCCAAAAATAAACACAAATATGCAATAGTAATTGCTGCAAGAAATGAGCAACAGGTTATTGGTAATTTGCTTGACAGTATAAAACAACAAGATTACCCAAGTGAACTGCTTACTGTGTTTGTTGTGGCAGATAACTGTACTGACAAAACTGCTGAAGTGGTTCGAAATCACGGTGCCATTTGTTATGAGCGTTTTGATAATGAACGAAAAACAAAAGGTTTTGCGTTGCAGTATTTGTTTGAGTGTATTGAAAGAGATTACGGCACAAAATCTTTTGAAGGGTATTTCGTTTTTGATGCCGATAATCTTTTAAAAGAAGATTACATATCCCGTATGAATGATTCGTTTGACGCGGGTGAAAAGATTATTACTTCTTACCGTAACACCAAAAACTTTAACGAAGGTTGGATAGCATCTACTTATGCACTTCACTGGTTACGCTCAATAAGGCAAAACCACCGTGCACGTTCAATACTACGCCTTGCAACCAATATTCAAGGTACGGGATTTTTATTCTCGAACGAAATTGTAGAAAAGGGTTGGAAATACACATCTCTTACCGAAGACCGTGCCCTTACTGCCGATGCTGTGGCTCAAGGTTACCGCATTTCGTATAACGATAAGGCAGAGTTTTACGACGAGCAACCTGTTAATCTTCGTGTGGCGTTACGTCAGCGTTTGCGTTGGTCAAAAGGTCACTTATTGGCGTTTTTAGAAACGGGACCTTATTTATTTGCTAATATATTTTGTGGCAAATTGTTTATCAAAACCCGCTTTACTGATAAGGTAAAAAAAGAAAAACAACCAATAACGGCAAAGCGTATAGCGTTGGGTTTTGTGGAATCGGTTCGTCACCGCTTTGCTTCATTTGATACTTTAATGCAACTTACACCGCTTTCAGTATTTAATATTGCTCGTTGGCTTATTGTTCCGGTATTTATGTATGCTTGTTACTGCTATAACGGTGGTATTGAAAGTATAGATTTTTTCTCGGGCGGTACGTATCTTGCAAAGGGATTGCGAATGTTGTTCCCGTTTGAAATAAATATAACTTCAGGCACAGATGCTTTTTTCACCGGTTTATTTATGCAAATATGGTTAAGGTTACTTTACCGTGCAGGTAAGTATATTGAGAACACATTGGGCGCTATATATTTGTTTATTGTAGAGCATAAAAGAATTGTTAAAATTCCTTGGTATAAAAAGATACTTTACACACTCACTTGGCCTATATTTGATATCATTGGCAGATATACAACCTATGTGGCACTTTTTGTTAAGGTTACTTGGAAACCAATTCCCCACGAAAGTAAAATTACTATTGATGACATTAAAAAAGATAAAGTTAAAAAATAAAAAAGCAAAGAAAAAAACGCTTCTCTTTCGAGAAGCGTTTTTAATTTTAGATTTATCTTGCGTTGGCTTTTTTCTTTGCTTTGTATCTTTTCCAAATAACCCAAAGTGGACCTGAAATAAAGATAGAAGATATTGAACCTGAAACCAAACCAAATGCCATTGGAATTGCAAATGTACGAAGTGTTGTAAGACCAAAGAATTCAGCAACAACAACAATTGTAACAACGGCAGTAATGGTTGTAATGGTTGTTACAATGTTACGAATCATAACTTTGTTGACACTCTTATTTACAAGTTCGCCTATTTCAAGGTTGCGATAAATACGTTCATTTTCACGGATACGGTCGTAAATAACGATGGTATCATTGAGTGAGTAACCAAGAATTGTAAGTATAACAGCGATATAGTTCGAGTCGATTTGAAGGCGGAATACAACGCAAGTAACAAAGGTAATAAGTATATCAAAAACAAGCGCACAAAGAGCAGTTAACGCTGCGGATACACCGCCTATCTTTCTGAAACGGAAACCAACGTATATTACAACCAAAACAGCAGTAATAAGAACGGCTACTAAACTCTTAATAAAGAAAGCACCTGCAACGGTAGGACTTACCGAGTTTGAATTGTAAAGAGAAATTTCATTATCTTTGAACTTGGTTTGAAGGTTGTTGGTAAGTTTTTCTTGAACTTCGGCTGAAACGGCATCTTTACCAACAAGAGCAATTTCAAAAGTTTGAGTATCACCTGCAAGTGAAGTACTCTTGGTGATTTTAAAAGATTTATTTATGTTTTCTTTTACGGCTTTTTCCACATCGGCATCTTTTATTTCACCGGTGTAGGAGTAAGAAATTTTTGTACCACCTGAGAAGTTGATATCAAGGTTTACACCAAAAATTCCTGCACATACTGCACCAATTATAAATATAGCAAGATAAATAATGAGTGCAGGTTTAAAAGTTTTGTTATAATTAATGTTAAATTCACGCATTTTTGCTACCTCCGTAAAGCCAGGGATTTCTCAAGCATTTGAATTGAGAAATGCTCTTAAGCATAGTTTTAGAGGCCCAAATGCCCATGATAAGGTTGAATATTGTACCAATTAAAAGGGTATAGCCGAATGAGTAGATAGCACCGGTTACCTGTGTGCCGAATAATGACATTATCGGAGCAAATATTTTTGCCAAGATGCTGTCAGGTGTACCGAATGCACCCATAAGTACAACAGATACAATAACAATAGTAACGTTACCGTCTATAATAGCGCTTAAAGAGTTTTTATAACCTGAGTCGATAGCGCCGTCAATAGTTTTGCCTTTTTGGAACTCGTCACGAATACGTTCAGCGGCAATAACATTACAGTCAACGCCCACACCGATTGAAAGGATAATACCTGCTATACCGGGGATTGTAAGGGTAAAACTGTTAGCGCTTGCAAAGTAACCTGAAATACAAGCAATGGAACCTGCGAGTTGACCTAAAAGTGCGATTGAAGCAATAACACCGTTAAGGCGATAGCGTAAAATCATAAGTAAGCAAATAAGACCGAATGCAATAGAACCGGCTATAACCATTACGTTAAGAGCATCAGAACCCAAGGTTGGAGAAATGATTTGAAGTTTGCTGTCGTCAACTGTAAGACCAAACGGAAGTGAACCTGCGTTTATTTTGTCAGCAAGTTCTTTTGCTGCAGTATCGTCTTCCATACCGGTTATGTAGCAAGTGCCGCCGGTAATGGCTTGGTTAACTGTTGGTGCAGAAAGCAAAGTTTCGTCCATCCAAATAGAAATTGTTTGATTAACTAATCTTGCGGTGGCTTCAGCAAACTTTGATGAGCCGGCATCATTAAAGTCGAGATAAACAACGTAGTTACCCTGTTCGTCAACACCGGGTGTTGCTTTTTTAACGTCGGTACCGCTTAAAATTGTTTTTTCTTGTGTTTCGCCTTCGCAGAAAGTGAGCATTGCGGTTTCACCTAATTCTTGAACTGCGGCAGCAGCATCGAAGTTGCTTTCATCTGCAGCCCAAGGGAAACGAACAATGATTTGATGGTTGCTGTTGTCTGCAAAAACTTCATAGTCTGTAATGTTGTTGTTTACAAGACGTGTTTCAATAATAGATTTTGCGGCGTCCATATCGTCGCTTGTAATATCAACACCTTTTTTGTCGGGTGAGAATACCGCTTCAACACCGCCCTTAATGTCGATACCCCAGCGTATTTCGCTGGCACCTTTTAAATAAACCTTTTTGGTATCGCCGTAGTAGTCGCTAATTCCAAAGAAAGCAGTAAATGCTAACGCCAAAATTAGAACAAAAACCACGAAAAATACCGGTTTGCCTGTTCTTTTTAACTTCATGGCAAATCCTCCATATTCAAATTATTTCTATTATACAAAAAAAATTAGAAAATGTCAATTATATTAACTCTGTTAATATCCCAATAATTTTTCTAATGCGGCATATTTAACTGCTACACAAAGTATGAGTGATGCTTTTTCAATTTCTTCAACCGAAGGAAACGACGGTGCAATACGAATGTTGCTGTCTTTAGGGTCGTGACCGTAGGGGTAGGTAGCACCTGCGGGGGTTAAGGTCATACCCGCATTTGCACAAAGTTCTTCAACTCGTTTTGCGCAACCCTCTAACACGTGAAGACTAATGAAATAACCGCCGTTTGGTTTTGTCCAAGTGGCTATGCCTAAATCTTTTAAATGGCTGTCAAGTGCCGAAAGTACACAGTCAAACTTTGGACGAAGTATATCGCTTAGTTTTTTCATATGCTTTTTAACGTCGTTAATATCACGGAACATTCGTGCATGACGAAGTTGGTTGAGTTTATCAGGGCCAATTGTTTGATATTGCATACGGTCTTTAAGCATTGCAACGTTGTTAGGACTGGCACCAGTAGCCGCTACGCCGGCACCGGGGAAGGTGATTTTTGAAGAAGACGTAAAGATAAGGGGTAAATCAGGGTTGCCTTGTTTTACGCATTCATCATAGATGTTTAACAATTCATCGTGAGTGTCGTACAAGTGGTGAACGGCGTAAGCATCGTCCCAAAAAATTCTAAAATCTTTGGCGGCGGGTTTTAAAGCAGCCATTCTTTTTACAACATTGTCTGAAAAAGTTATACCCTCAGGGTTGGAGTATTTTGGAACACACCAAATACCTTTTACAGTTTCATCTTTAACCCATTCTTCAACTTGTTCCATTATTGGACCTTCGTCGTTCATTTCAATTGGAATAAGTTTAAAACCAAAATATTCAGTTATTGCAAAGTGGCGGTCGTAACCGGGTACGGGACATAAAAATTTACGGTCGCGACATTCGTACCAAGGTTGCGCACCCAAACCGTGAGTCATGGCTTGGGCAATTGTGTCGAACATCATATTAAGAGATGAATTACCGCCAACAATAATTTGTTCGGGTTTTAATTCCAAAATTTGCGCGAAAAGGTTTTTCATTTCGGTAAGTCCGTCAAGTCCGCCGTAGTTACGGCAATCAATACCGCTTATATTTTTAAAACCTGTGTCGTTGCCGACAAGGTCGAACATCTTTTCACTTAAATCCATATTATCAAAACCGGGTTTTCCACGTGACATATCAAGTGATAAGTGCAAAGAACGAAGCGCTTCGTATTCTTTGCGAACAACGTCAAACTGTTTTGATAACTCTGAACTTTCCATTTTTAAATATTCAGTCATCAAAATTTCCTCCTTAACCAATATATAATACTATATTTAATGTATATTTTCAAGTGTTTTATGTCAAAAAGAAAAATCCGAATTCCTTGCTTGTAATAATATAAGACAAAAACTACCTGAAGAAGAGAAAACCAAACTCTTTTTCGGGTCGATGTGGTTTGAAAACAACATACAGGCAGGATAGGTTTTTAATGCGCAAGCACAATAAAGCACCAAACCACCTGTGGTTGAGCCGATTGTTTGGGGTAAACAAAGCGCATTACCTGCCAATGTTTTGCCATAAATATCAGCATTGTTCTGGTCGCCGCATTTTACGGATTTATCACCGAACTGTAAAGCCATTTGCATAGATGCCAATGTGTTGAATCCCTCTTTTGTGACAACGGCTTTGGCTGTTACTGTTCCGGGAGTTACAATTCTTCTTTTAAATTTTTTCATTTTATTTACCTCCCTTTGTAAGTGACAGTAGAATTTCATTTACAATATCAGTTATTTAATTATTGAAATTATAGAAATACTATGCTAAAATACCCTAAAAGGAGTGTTTAATGTGGCGGAAATCTTGGAAGTTATAATGGTTTTAAGTTTTGGTGCTTCGTGGCCCTTTAATGTTATAAAGTCTTATAAAGCACGTACAACAAAAGGAAAAAGTTTACTGTTTTTGTGCCTTATCTTCTTTGGTTACATAGTGGGTATTACTTCAAAACTTGTAAACGAAGCATATATGGCGGAATTTGCAAGTAAATGGTATGTGCTTTTCTTCTATGTGCTTAATCTTATAATGGTAGGCGCAGATTTGATTATCTATGCGAGAAATAAAAAGTTAGATAAGGAAGCATAATGCGTAAGATAGAAAATATAATTTACAACAGTCATAATATGATGCTTGATTTGTTTCTCCCACAGGGTGAAAGCAAAGCAACATTTATATATTTTCATGGCGGTGGAATTGAGTCGGGGAGCCGTAAGGATATTGGTGAATTCCCTAAATATTTAACAAAACACGGAATTGCGGTTGTTAGTGTTGAATATCGTATGTACCCTAAAGCTCAATACCCGGAATTTATAGAAGACGGTGCAGACGCTGTACTTTGGGTTAAAGAAAATCTTGCACAGTATGGTTTTAGCGATAATTTTTTTATAGGCGGTAGCAGTGCGGGAGCTTATATTTCTATGATGCTTTGTTTTTGTAATAGTTTTTTTGAAAAACGTGGTCTTAAACAAAGTGAAATTCAGGGATATTTTCATGATGCGGGTCAGCCCACGGTCCATTTTAATGTATTGAAACAACGCGGAATTGATACCCGACGTATTGTGGTGGATGAAATGGCACCGCTTTATTATGTAGGTGAGGCGGAAGAATATCCGCCGATGATGTTTATAGTGTCTGACGATGATATGCAAAATCGTTTTGAACAAACTATGCTGATGATTTCAACCCTTAAACATTTTGGTTATGAACAAAATAAAATTTTGTATCGTATAATGAACGGAAAACATTGTAGTTATATTCATACATTCGACCAAAACGGCGATAGTATTTTAGGAAAATTGATAAAAGAGTTTATAGGAAAGTTCGGTTGATTTTTTATGAAAATTTTATCTATAGGCAACAGTTTTTCGCAAGACGCACATAATATGCTTCATACTTTGGCGTTGGCAAACGGTGTTGATATTGAAACCGTAAATCTTTATATCGGCGGTTGCAAATTGCAAACCCATTGGGAGAATATTGAGAACAACAAGCCCGATTATGATTTGGAGCGTAACGGGGGAGCGTGTGAGCGTAAAATTAGTGTGGAAGAAGCACTGTGTCTTGAAAAATGGGACGTAATTACCTTGCAACAAGCGAGCGCACAAAGTCAAAATTTTTCCACCTACACACCTTATCTTGAAAATATTGCAAAATATGTGAGAGAGCGTTGCCCTAAAGCGAAAATTTGGTTTCATCAAACTTGGGCTTATGAAAATGATTATTTTTTAGATAACCCACGTGAAAACGACTCAAAGCAAAAGAGTATGTATAATAATATTTTAACCGCATCAAAAACTGCGGGTGAAACCATTTCGGCACCGTTTATAAGGGTGGGTGTTGCAATTCAGGCAGTTCGTGAAAACGTGGCTGAATTTAGTTATAAAGACGGCGGTATGTCACTCAACCGTGACGGTTACCATTTAAGTTATGATTATGGTCGATTTATAGCGGCTTACACTTGGGCTTATGAACTAACGGGTGTTTGGTGTGATAACGTGCCGTTTGAAAATTTGGATAAAGAATTAATTGTAAAAATCACGCAAACAATAAAAGATGCCTTGAAATAAGGCATCTTTTTATATTCGTGTTTGCAAACCGTATTCAACATATCTTTAATTGTTGGCATTCGATTTCTTGCGGAATATCTTTTTTTATTCTAATTTTGTATTCAATATATTTTGCGGTTTCACTTTTGCGGGTGTTGGCGTTTATACCGGAATTTTTAAGGGTTATCACCAGTTTTGAAAGACTGTTGTAAAAAAGGCGGATATCACCAATAGATTGTTTTCTTAGCGGTTTTTCGGTCACTTCCATTTTTGCAATTGGCTTTGGGTTTAAAATTCCGCTTATATATTGTTCACTTTCGCTGAGTGATAAAGCATTTTCAATTATGTAATTAATTGTAGATTCACGTTCGGGAATTGAAAGTTTTAAAAGCGCTCTTGCGTGGTGTTCTGTAAGGTTTGCATCGGTTATTTTTTGCCTTATATCAGGCGATAAATTTAAAAGTTTAAGTTTGTTTGTAAGTACTTGCGGTTCAATGCCAAGTTTTATGGCTGCTTGTGTTTGAGAAATGTCATATTTTTTTATTATGCGGTCTATGGCATTTACTTCTTCAAAAAGTTCTAAATTATGGCGTTGAATATTTTCGGTTAGTGAAAATATTTCGGCGTTTTGTCCGTCCAGTGTGTGAACAACGCAAGGAATACGGCGCAAATTTGCCATTTGTGCGGCTTTAAAACGACGTACACCTGCTAATATTTCAAATTTTCCGTTTTCTGTTTTTTTAACTGCCAAGGGTTCTAAAATTCCGTTTACTGCAATACTTTCTGCCAATGATTTAAGCCATGCTTGGTCAAATGATTTTCTTGCATGATTTTGGCTTATAAGTAAGCTTTCCGGTTTTAACATCAATAACTTTTTTTCAAAGATGTTTTGCATATAATCCCTCCTTATTTAATTTTACCAAAGCCATAAAAAAAGTAAAGAATTTTTGGTCGGGTAAATTCGATAATATATAACAAAAAACAGCCCTTTTATAAGGGCTGTTTTGCAATTTTTCCGCTGTTTCGGGGATATTTTGACGGTGTTTGCGATATTTTTTTGAATATGCAGAACGCTCTTTGTTCTTCTCCGGTGAGTGTTTCGCATATAATAGTAGGTTTTTTGACGCCTAACTGCTTAATAGCATTGTCGCAAAGCGCAACTTCTTCACTCGCTGACGGACCTTTCATTGAAACAAACTGACCACCCGTCTTTACAAAGGGAACGCAATATTCAAGAAGAACCGGCATAGCGGCTACCGCTCTGGCACAGGCAATATCGTATTTTTCACGGTGGTCTTTTGATTTTCCGCCTTCTTCGGCACGGGAATGAATTGCAGTGATGCCAATAAGTCCTAATTGTGATATTACCTCGTTTAAAAATGTGATACGTTTGTTTAAACTGTCAAGCAAAGTTACTTCTAAATCGGGGCGTATAATTTTAAGCACAAGTCCCGGAAATCCCGCCCCTGTTCCAACGTCAATTACTTTTGCATTTTGCGCCACTTCAACGTTTTTGAAAAACAAAATACAGTCGTAAAAATGTTTAAAAAGCACTTCTTCGGGTTCGGTTATGGCGGTGAGATTCATTTTTTCGTTCCACTCTACCAAAAGGTTGCCGTAAAGATTTAATTGTTGTTCGATTTCGGGGGTGATTTCAACCCCAAATTCTTGACATAATGGGGCAATTTTTTTAATGTTAAAATCAATCATTTAATTTTGCTTCCAATCTGTAAATAGGTTGACCTAAAGATACAAAACGGCTTTCATATTCGGTCATAATGTTTCCTTCAAAGTCGCTTGCGTGAAGGTCTAACGATACATTGTATATACCAAATCCGCTTTGTGAAAATTCGGAAATAGAAAATTCAAAAAAGTGCATATTGTCGGTCTTTTGGTGAATTTCGGCACCGCTTGTTAAAATGTTTTTGTAAATGTTTAAAAATTTGCGGTGTGTCAAGCGGTGAGAGGCATATGCCTTTTTTGGAAAGGGGCATGAAAAATTCAAAAAAAGACGTTCAATGCTGTGGGGCGGAATGAATTTTTCAAGATATTCTGCACTGCCGCAAATGAAACGAAGATTTTGAACGTTTTCTTGCTTTGCTATTTCACAAGCGCCTACAATAACGTTTGAACTTTTTTCAACCGCTAAAACGTTTATTTCGGGGTGTTGTTTAGCGAATTCTACCGCAAATCTGCCTTTTCCGCATCCGATTTCTAAATAGATGGGGTTTGAGTTACCAAACCAATTGCCAAAATCGATATATTCTTTTTGTAGAATTGCGGTGTTGAAATTGCGGTCAGCAGTGTCAATTTTAAAAAGTATGTCACAAACGGCATTTAAGCGGTCTTCAAGATACTTCTTTTTTCTCATTCTCATTTTATCACCAAAAGTCCAAGCATTTTACTTATTGTAAACTGTAAAGCGGTGTAAAGTCAAGCCGAGTGTCGAAAAATGCGAAAAATTTTTTAATTTTTTTAAAAAAAGGGGTTGCATTACTGCCCTGACTTGTGTATAATAGTAGTACACCAAAGGAAAATTAAATATCGCGGAGTGGAGCAGCTGGTAGCTCGTCGGGCTCATAACCCGAAGGTCGTTGGTTCAAGTCCAGCCTCCGCAACCAAAA
>SVOX01000018.1 GCA_015066165.1 Oscillospiraceae bacterium
TTATCACATTTTTAATAAACTTAAAATGACACGTAAACAAGCAATGGATATGTATTTAGCAACCGTTGCTGAAGCATTTGAAGCAGGTGTAATGCCAAGATGTCACCTTGAAGATATTACAAGAGCTGATTTTTACGGTTTTGTAGTTCCTTTTGTAAATGAACTTATGAATATGTCAAGAGATGCCAAAATCCCTGTGAGAATTCGTGCTTGTGATACTATGGGCTACGGTGTGCCATATCCGGAAGTTGTACTTCCTCGTAGTGTACCCGGTATTATTTACGGTTTGCACCATTATTCAGATGTACCTAGTGAACTTTTAGAATGGCATGGACATAATGATTTTTATAAAGGTGTTGCAAATGCCGCTACTGCATGGCTTTACGGTGCATCAGGTGTTAACTGTTCACTATTAGGCATTGGTGAGCGCACAGGTAACGTACCGCTTGAAGCAATGGTAATGGAATACGCTTCCCTTCGTGGCTCGTTCGACGGTATGGACCCAACCGTTATTACCGAAATCGCTGATTTTTATAAGAATGAAATCGGCTATAACATCCCACCAATGACACCTTTTGTTGGTAAGCATTTTAACGTTACCAGAGCAGGTATTCATGCCGACGGTCTTTTAAAAGACGAAGAAATTTACAACATTTTTAATACCAAAAAAATATTAAACCGTCCTGCTTCGGTTTTAATTGGAAAAGCAAGCGGTCTTGCAGGAATTGCTTATTGGATTAATGCCAACTACAATTTACCTGAAAATGAAAAAATCGATAAAAAAGACCCTATAGTTATTGCTCTTAAAGAGTGGATTGACGCCGAATACGAAGACGGTAGGCAAACAACCTTATCCGATGAAGAACTTGAATGCAAAATTCTTGAATTATCGAACGGAAAACTAATTAAAAGATAAGGAGTAAATTATGTTAGACCATAAACCAGTTTCATTAGCAGACCAAGTATATGATGTTCTTGAGACCGATATTTTAAACGGCAAATACGCAAGAGGCGACGTTTTAACCGAAAATAAACTTTGTGAAATTTTAGGTGTTAGCCGAACTCCAATTCGTGAAGCACTTCGAAGATTAGAACAAGAAAATCTTATTAAAGAAAGCGGCAGAGGTTCGGTTGTGCTTGGAATAAGTGAAAGCGACCTTGAAGATATATTCACAATTCGCCGAAAAATTGAAGGAATTGCAGTGTCTATGGCTGCTAAAAATGCAACAGATGAAGAAATTGAAAAATTAAAATCTGCTTTAGAACTCCAAGAGTTTTATCTTAATAAGAATAATGCTGAAGAAATTAAAATAATGGATAACCGTTTTCACGAAACTTTATATTTAATTTCGGGCAGTACAACTTTTTATAATATTTTATTGTCACTGCATAAGAGAGTTCAAAAGTATAGAAAAGCTTCAATTCAATCAAATTCACGAGCAAAAGAATCTGTTGAAGAACATAGAAAAATTTTTGAAGCAATAGTTGACCGTGACTGTCAAAAGGCAGAAACTTTGGCTTCACAACATGTAGAAAATGCTTATAAAAACATATTAAGGAAGGATTAAATATGGGACTTACAATTGCACAAAAAATTATAAAATCACATTTAATTAGCGGCGATTTGACAGTTGGTAGTGAAGTTGCGCTTAAAATTGACCAAACTTTAACTCAAGACGCAACAGGTACAATGGCGTATCTTGAGTTTGAAACAATGGGTCTTAAACGTGTTAAAACCGAAAAGAGTGTTGCTTACATAGACCACAATACATTACAATCGGGTTTTGAAAATGCCGATGACCACCGTTACATTCAATCAGTTTGTAAAAAGCACGGAATATATTTTTCACGTCCCGGCAACGGCATTTGTCACCAAGTACATTTAGAACGTTTTGGCATACCAGGTAAAACACTTATCGGTTCTGATAGCCACACTCCAACAGGTGGCGGTATCGGTATGTTGGCAATGGGTGCCGGTGGACTTGACGTTGCTGTTGCAATGGGCGGCGGTGCTTATTATATTACAATGCCAAAAATGTATAAAGTAAACCTAAAAGGTAAATTGAATCCTTTTGTTACTGCTAAAGATATTAGTCTTGAAATTTTAAGAATATTATCGGTTAAAGGCGGTGTTGGTGCAATTATTGAATGGGGCGGAGAAGGTATTAAAAATCTTTCAGTGCCCGAACGTGCAACAATTACAAATATGGGAACCGAACTTGGCGCTACAACTTCGATTTTCCCTTCTGACGAAGTTACAAAAGAGTTTTTAAAAGCGCAAGGCAGAGAACAAGACTATGTTCCGCTTTGTAGCGACCCTGATGCTTCTTATGATAAAATTATTGAAATTGATTTAAACCAATTAAAACCTCTTATTGCTTGTCCTCACAGCCCTGATAACATTGTTACTGTCGAATCATTAAAGGGTGTTAAGGTTGACCAGGTTTGTATTGGTTCTTGTACAAACTCTTCACTTTTAGATATGTTAAAAGTAGCTTCTCTATTAAAAGGTAAAACAATTGATCCAACGGTTAGTTTATCAATTTCACCCGGTTCTAAACAAGTTTTATCAATGCTTGCCGACTGCGGTGCTTTGAGTGATATTTTATCGTCAGGTGCACGTGTGCTTGAATGTGCTTGCGGTCCTTGTATTGGTATGGGATTTTCGCCAAATTCTTGCGGTGTATCACTTCGTACATTTAACCGTAACTTTTTAGGCCGTAGCGGCACAGCAGATGCAAGTGTTTATCTTGTGTCTCCCGAAACTGCAGTTGCCGCTGCTTTGACAGGTTATATTACTGACCCACGTCTTTTGGGTGAAATGCCTGAAGTTAAAATGCCTTCATTCTTTAAAATTGATGACAGTGCAATTATTGAACCCGCAAGTGAAGAAGAGGCAAAAGACCTTGAAATTTTACGTGGTCCAAATATTAAACCGTTCCCAACTTCAAAACCGCAATTAGACACCCTTTCAGCTGAATTGGTGCTTAAGGTTGAAGATAACATCACAACCGACCATATTATGCCTGCGGGTGCTAAAATATTGCCTTACCGTTCTAATATTCCGCATTTATCGCAGTTTTGTTTTGCCGTTTGTGACGAAACTTTCTCTGAACGTGCAAAAGCATTAGGTGAATCAATAATTGTGGGCGGCAGCAATTACGGTCAGGGTTCTTCACGTGAACACGCAGCGCTTGTTCCAATGTATTTAGGTGTACGTGCCGTAATAACAAAAAGTTTCGCCCGTATTCATATTGCAAACCTTATAAATGCTGGTATTATGCCATTAACCTTTAAAAATCCCGATGATTATGATAAATTAAATCAAGGTGACAAACTTGAATTGACAAATATCTTTGAAGGTATGGATAAAGGTGAAATAATTCTTAAAAACAATTCCACAGGTGATAAAATCACATTAGTATGTGATTTTACCCAAAGACAAAAGGAAATACTTAAAGCAGGTGGACTTTTAAGTTATACAAAGGATGAGAAATAATGGAAAAATATATTGAAAGTGCTGTTTTGCAGTTCAGAACAATTTTAGAAGAACAAATTGCCCGTCAAGAAAAGTTAGAAAATGATAATGAAATTTGTGATTATTCTAAACTTTCTAAAATTATAATTGGTATTTGTTACGGTGACGGAATTGGACCAATAATTTCAAAAGAAAGTAAAAAACTTTTGGAATATTTGTTGGAAGATGAAATTAACAAAGGCAAAGTAGAACTTCGTGTAATCGAAGGTCTTACAATTGAAAACCGTATCGCAAATAATAAGGCAATACCGGATGACGTTTTGGCAGAAATTAAAGCATGTAACGTGATTTTAAAAGCCCCAACAACAACTCTAAAAGGCGGTACTCTTGAGAGTGCAAACGTTGCAATGAGAAGAGAACTTGATTTATATGCCAACGTTCGTCCTGTAAGTGTGCCCGAACAAAACATTGATTGGACTTTCTTTCGTGAAAATACCGAAGGTGAATACGTTTTAGGAAGCAAAGGTATTGAAATACCAAATAAATTGGCAATGGATTTTAAAGTTACAACCGAAGCCGGAACAAAACGAATTTGCCGTTCAGCGTTTGAATTTGCAAAGAAAAACGGTAAGAAAAACGTTGCAATTGTTACAAAAGCCAACATTATGAAAAAGACCGACGGTAAATTTTCTAAAATTGCTAATGAAATTGCAAAAGAATATCCCGAAATCAATGCTGAAGAATGGTACATAGATATTATGACTGCAAATCTTGTGAATGAAAACATTCGCTCTCAATTTGAAGTGTTTGTAATGCCTAATCTTTACGGTGATATTATTACTGATGAGGCGGCTCAAATTCAAGGCGGTGTTGGTACTGCAGGCAGTGCAAATATTGGTGATAAATATGCTATGTTTGAACCAATTCACGGAACGGCGCCCCGTTTGATAGAATCGGGCAGAGGTGATTATGCTAACCCTACAAGTATGTTTAAAGCAACCGAAATGATGTTAAGACATATTGGTTTTATTGAACTTGCAAATAAGTTAAATAAAGCAATAATCATTTGCACTGAAACCGAAAAAGCAGTTATTGTAGATGATAGCGAAAACAGTGCAACATGTTCGCAATTTGGTGATTATTTAATGCAAACAATTAAAAAATTATAATGAGTTTTCCCTCGCTTATTGCGAGGGATTTTTTATGCTTTAAATGTTTGCGGTTTTTGTTGACATATACCCTAAAAAAATATATAATATACATATATTGTGTAATATTTTGTCGAAAAGGAGTAGATATGGATATTCATTCAAAATTTTTATCAATTCTTATCTCTTTTTCTTTATTAATTTGTACTGTGTTTTTTAATCCGGTAAATGCAGATACTCAAAAGATGGGTTACATATCAAAAACAAGTGTCAACATCAGATCCGATGCTTCAACCGGTTCTTCGGTTGTTGAAAATGTATCAAAAATTCACGTTAATATAATTGGCTCTAAAAACGATACTGCCAACAATAAAAATCCAAGCACTAACAAGGTGTATTTATGGTATAAAATATCTTTTGCTTCTTCTTCAAAAACTGTTGAAGGTTATGTTAGAGAAGATTTAATTGAAATTATCAACGTAACAGTTGACAGTTTATTTGAAAACAAGTTGAAAAACTTCCCCAAAAGTTATCACAAAAGTTTGATTTTACTTCACTCTTTATATCCAAATTGGACATTTACTGCCGATAAAGTTCCAACCGGCTTTTCTAAAACCGTAAATTCTTTTGATAATTTGTTTTATAAATTGGTTCAAACAAGTCATAATTCTTTGCGTTCAATGAGAAAAGGTTGTTATGACTGGAATAATAAAAAATTTATCGAAACTGATAGCGGCGGTTGGTACGGTGCTTCGCGTGAAGTAATTGCTTTTTATTTAGACCCACGCAATTTCCTTAATGACACAGATATTTATCAGTATTTACAACAGTCTTACGATAAATCTTCGCAAAATTTAGCAGGTGTTAAAGATATTGTGAAAGACACATTTTTAGATGCAACTATTTCTGATAAAAACGACTCATATAATGGAAAACACTTTGCTGAAGTTATTATAGACGCTGCAAATTCATCAGGCGTTAATCCTTACGTATTGGCTTCTATAATAATTCAAGAACAGGGAAAAAACGGTTCTTCGCTAAGCGACGGTGTTTCATATTCCGGTAAAAAGGTTTACAACTTTTTCAATTTTGGGGCATCGGGCAAAAATAAAACAGAAGTTGTAAACAACGGCGCAAAATATGCCTATAATCAAGGTTGGACATCTCGTTCTTCTTCAATTATAAACGGAGCAAAGAAATATGCATCGGATTATATTAAAGAAGGACAAGATACTTATTTTTACAAAAATTACAATATTTTAAATCCAAATAAACTTTGGCATCAATACGCTCAAAATGTTGCGGATTCAAGAAATTCGGGTAAAATTTTAAAATCGGTTTACAGCGACCAAAAGAATATTAATGTTAATTTTAGAATTCCTGTTTTTAACGATTTACCTGATGATATTTCGGCTTATCCGCCGTCTAACAGCAAGTTAAACAACTACTATTTTTCGGATATAACTGCTAGTGGTTTAACCCCGTCTTTCGAACGATATACCTATGAATATGCCTTGTCTGTAAAAGATAGTTCGGTTGTGAAAGTTACGGTTCCTTCGGGCGCTTCATTCTACGGTAGCAAAACCGTGTCGCTTAAAAAGGGTCAAAATACTGTTAAAATTGCCGTTACTTCTCAAACAGGTTATTCTACAACTTATACAATTGACGTTGAAGCCAAGAAAAAATGTAATCTTGTATTTTCTGTAACCGAGGAGGTAGGTGCTACCGCTTCAAACGGTAAGGTAACTTTAGGAGATACCAACTCTGACGGAAAGGTTACTATTTCTGATTTGGCGAATGTTCGGCTTCATTTATTAAGTATTAGAAAATTAAAAAACAACGCACTTATAGGTGCTGATACAAATAAAGATAATAAAGTTACAATCATCGATTTAGCAAATATAAGGTTGTACTTATTAGGAAAAATCAAATTAAAATAACGGAGTGTAAGTATGAAAATTTTTACCAAAATCACAACAATTCTTTTAACGTTTATCTTGCTTTTAAGTTTGATAATTGTTCCAACTTCAGCTGCAAGCAGTGCTACTTTGTATTTTAATAAAAGTTCTGTAAAAGTTGGCGATAAAGTAACAGTTTCTGTTTCTATTAAGCCAAATGAATCAATGTATGCAGTTGAATTTTATTTGCAATACAATGATTCTGTTTTAAAATACAAAAGCGGTAACGGCAATAAAAACGCTGCAGGTGTTTTAAAGGTTGTTGAATCTCCTTCGGGTGATAAAAGTGTAAAATACAATTTTACTTTTGAAGCATTAAAAAAGGGAACAAGTAAAATCGCTGTAACCGATTGTATTTACGTTACAAACGGAAGTGGCGGCTCAAGTGAAAAAAGTTTTGTTGGCGCATCGGCTTCTATTTCGGTTAAGGATGCCAATCTTTCAAGCAATGCAAAACTCAAAAGTTTAAACGTTTCAGGTTTCACACTATCTCCAAAATTTTCTTCAAATACTACATCCTATAATGTAAAAGTTCCTTTTGATACTAAAAAAGTTTCGGTTACAGCGAACACTTCCGATAAAAATGCAAAAGTTGTAAGCGTTGAAGGTAATAACAATCTAAAAGTTGGTAAAAACGTTGTTACTGTAACAGTCGAAGCCGAAAACGGAACTCAAAAGAAATACACTATTAACGTTGAACGTCTTAAAGAAGGCGCTGAAGATACTTCTTCTGAAGAAAGTGAAGAATTGGTAGAAGAAGGTGCATTAAAAACCAATATTTCGGGCACCGATTATTCAATTTTAACCAAAATCCCTGAAACACTTTTGCTTGAGGGATTTAGCATTGAAACAAAAAATGTTAACGGCTATGATATTGAAACTGCTGTTGATAAAGATGGAGTTTTTAGAATTTTTTACTTAAAATCTAACGTAGATGACACTCCTGTACCTTATCTTTATGATGAAGTACTCGACCAATTTGATAAATTAAAATATATAACTGTTGGTGAACGTTATTATATTTTTACCGAAATTCCATCTGACGCTGTGATACCCGAGAATTTATATTCTTCAAGTTTTGAACTTGCGGGTTTCACTGTAAATTGTTTGGCTGATTCAAATTCTTCTATGTCAGATTTCCGTTATGTTTATTGTTATAGCAACGGCAATTTTTCGTACTACCGTTTTGACACTTTAGAAAGCACAATTCATCGTTTCCCTGAATTTGAAACATTAGGTAATCAAAAACAAGATTCAGATACTTTATTTGCAAGATTTTCACGTCTTTCAACCAACGGAAAGGTAATTATTGTTGCATTATTTGTACTTATTCTTGGCGTCTTTGCTTTGTTGATTATGTTAATTGTTTATTTGTTTAAAAGAGCACTTAACCGTAACGCTGATATAATTTTATCTGATGATTATGACGATTTTGACGAAATTACAGTTGAAAACGAGAATAATGTTTTGAAATAAAATACAAATGCTGTCTCGTTATTGGGACAGCATTTTTTTAGAATAATATAGTTATAAACTTCATAGTATTATTAGGTGATTTTATGAAGTTTATAGTATATTTAACAGTAATTTTAACTGCAATTTGCATTTTGTCAATTCTTATAATTAGTTCAAAAGCAAAAAGACCTTTTAGATTTATGTTATTAAATTCTTTTATTGGGGTAACATTGTTTTTAACTCTTTATTTTACAAAAAAATATACCGGTATCGAAGTTGGTGTTAATACTTACACCGTTTTATGCAGTGCCGTTTTTGGAATACCGGGTGTAATTGGAATTTTAATTTTAAATTTGTTGTTTTAAAGTGACAAATATGGTACATTAAATATAGTATCGTATTTTTGAGGTGATAATATGTTGCAATTTATTTTTGGACCTGTTCGTTCGGGCAAAACAACTAAAATTTTGTCTATAGCAAACGAACTTATTCAAAATAATAAAAAGTGTATAATCATTGTTCCTGAACAGTCAACTTTTGAAACTGAAAAAACTGTTTTAAAAAACTTTGGGGACAGTGCAGCTATAAAGTTTGAAGTTTTAAGTTTTAGCCGTTTATATGATGAAATCACACGAAAAACAGGTGGCATTTCTGCTAAAATATTAACCGATAGTAATAAAATTATTTTAATGAATAAGGCACTTAAAAGTGTTAGCGGTGAACTTAAAGTTTGGGGTAAATATGCCAATTCAATTAATTTTGCCAAAACAATGCTTGACACTATTGGCGAATTTAAAATTTGCGCCATTACTTCAAACGAGATTAAGAACGCCGCTTTATATGCAAATTCAAAAACGTTAAGTGAAAAACTTTGTGATTTGAGTTTAGTATATGAAAGTTATGAACTATTAATTGCTGAACATTTTTTAGACCCTGTAGATAAGCTCACAAAGCTTTTTAATTTACTTGAAGATTATCACTATTTCGAGGGAAAAACCGTTTTTATAGACGATTTTAAAGGTTTTACAGGCCAACAGTTTAAAATTATTTCAAAAATAATTTCTCAAGCGGAAAATGTGTATGTTTCTTTTTGTAATAAAGCGCAAAACTTTCGTGAATATGATGTTTTCACAAATATTAGAATCGCTTTAAAACGTATTGAAAAAATTGCCGATTCCCATAACGTTAAAATAGCGCAACCGCTACTTTTAAATGAAACTTATCATAAATCAAGCGACATCAAAAAAGTTGAGCAAATGCTTTCGTCAAACGTTTATGAAAAATGTGACGATAATTCGGTTTTGATTTGTCGGGCAAATACTGTTTTTGATGAAGCTGAATTTACAGCCAGAACAATTAGAAAACTTGTAAGAGAAGAAGGTTACCGTTACCGAGATTTTGCAATAATTGTTCGTGACACTGAAAATTATTCAACCGCTATTAACTATGCTTGTGAAAAAAACGGTGTAAAAGTATTTAGCGACAATAAATTACCGCTTCAAAACTATCCGTTATCTGTAGCGGTATTATCGGCTATAAAATCCTTAAATTTTTCCACTGAAAATATTTTAAAATTCCATAAATGCGGTATTAATTTGTTAACTGTTGATGAAATATCACTACTTGAAAATTATACTTATCTTTGGAATATTAACGGACCGCTTTGGCTTGAAGAGTGGGATATGGACACACGTGGGTTTGTAACTGATGAATCTTCAAATGAAAATAAAATTGAACTTGAAAAAATAAATATTCTTCGCCAAAAAGCAATTGCTCCACTTGTAAAATTCAAGCAAGAATTTAAAGGTAATGCTAAACTTATGTCGAAAGCAGTTATAAATTTATTGGACAACTGTTTGGCTAATGAAGCCATGAAAGATATTTATAACAACGTTTTAAATAGTTCGGTCTTTACTGGTGATGCTTTAAAACAGGGCTGGGACGTTTTTATGGGTGTGTTTGACAGTTTGGTTGAGTGCTTGGGTGAAAAAAGTTTATCAACTACAGAGTATTACGATTTTTTAAATCTTGCAATTTCGCTTGAAGAAATAGGTGTGATTCCTCAAACTGTTGACCAAGTTATCTTTGGACAAGCCGATAGAATTAGAACTTCAAATATAAAAGTTGCTTTTATTTTGGGCGCAAATCAAGGCGTTTTCCCAAAATTTAGTGAAAATAAAAGCATTTTTGCCAATAAGGAACGTAAAAATTTAATAGATTTGGGCCTTGATTTAACCGATAATCAGTTATACACGTCTATTGATGAAAATTTTTTGGTTTATTCAAACGTTTGTGCCGCAAGTGATAAACTATTTATATCCTACAGCGCCCAAACAATAAAGGGTGAAGCATTAAGTGAAGCATCTTTTGTAACTAATCTTTCGAAACAACTTGAAATTAAAACTGTAAACGAGCCGCAAGAACTAAATTTTAATAATTTGCCTGAAACAAAACTTTCTGCCTTTTCTGAATTATGCAGAAGATATGAAAATAAGCAAGATTTTACAACCTTGAAATCGGCTTTAAATTTAAAAGACGGTTTGAACGATTTGAATGTTGAAAAAAATATGATTTCAAAAGATAATGCCAAAAAACTTTACGGCAAAGATATTTATATGTCGGCTTCAAAATTTGATACGTTTAACCGTTGTAAGTTTTCTTATTTTTGCCGTTACGGTTTGCGACTTAAAAAACTTCAACCCGCTGATTTTGACGTATTGCAACGTGGTACAATTGTACACTACGTATTAGAGCAAATAATAAGTGAACACAAAGAAAATATTAAAGATTTTTCACGGGAAGAATTAAACCGTTTGTGTGATTTTTATATAAACCAATATCTTAATTTAGTTATAGGGTATAATACTGTAAAAACTGCACGTCACGAATTTTTAATTTCAAAAATATCACGTTCATTAAAAGAAGTTGTATATCATTTATCACAAGAATTTGCTCAATCTGATTTTAAACCAACACATTGTGAACTTAAAATTGGTTCCAAAGACGGTATACCGCTTGATTTTGATTTTTCAAACGGTAAAATTCACATTAACGGAAGTATTGACCGTGTTGACGAATATAACGGATATATTCGTGTTGTTGATTATAAAACAGGTACAAAATCATTTAAACTTCCTGATATTTTATTTGGGCTTAATCTTCAAATGCTTTTATACCTTTATGCTGTTATAAGGGGTCAAAATTTGGACGATAAAAATGCCGCAGGTATTTTTTATATGCCTTCTAAACGTGATCTTAATAATGAAGGTATGGCAATGAACGGCCTAATTAAAGCCGATATGGAATTAGTTAAAGCCATGGAAAAAGAAAATTTGGGTGAGTTTGTACCTGCGTTATCACTTAATAAAGACGGAAGTGTTTCAAAGTCTTCAACTTCATTTATAAGTGAGCAAGAATTTACAAAAATATTTAATTATATTGAAAAACTAATGAAAAAAACGGGTGATTCTATATCGAACGGTGAAATTCACATAAATCCTGTTGACGGGAGAGAATCTTCGGCTTGTGATTATTGTGATTTTTCAGCGATTTGCGGAATAGAAAATACAACCGGTATAAAAGTTCCAAGTTATAAAAACAGTGAAGTTTTTGAACTAATGGGGAAGGAGGATATTGATGGCATTTAATCCCACAAAAGAACAAAAAAAGGCGATTTATGAAAACGGAAATATACTTGTTTCTGCTGCTGCAGGTTCGGGTAAAACAGCCGTTTTGGTTGAAAGAGTAATTACTCGCCTTTGTGATAAAGAAAACCCTGTCAGAGCTGACGAATTGCTTATTGTAACCTTTACAAATGCCGCCGCTGCGGAAATGCGTTCACGAATTGAAGCACGTCTTTCTGAAGAATGCCTTAAAAATCCTTTTGATGCAGGTCTATTGCTTCAAAAACACCTACTTGCTAATGCAAAAATATGTACTATCGATTCTTTTTGCATTGATTTGGTCAGAGAAAATTTTGATAAACTTGATATTTCGCCCGATTTCACTATTGGTGAAGCATCGGCGCTGAAAATCATTGATAACCAAGTACTATACTCAATTATTAATCCATACTTTGAGCAAAAAAATCAACTGTTTTTTGAACTTTTAGACATTGTTGGAGCCGAGTTTGACGAAAGCAATTTTGCCGAACTTGTATTAAATCTTTATGATTTTTCACGTCAGTTACCTTTTCCAAACGTTTGGTTTGACAGTTTGCTAACAAATTATTCTAACGGGACATTTTGCAAAGAAAATTTATGGTATAAATATGCTTTTGATTCAGCCAAAAAGACCGTTTCTTCAATGAAAGAATTGATTTTGGGCGCTGTTAGTGATATTTCTTCGGTAGAAGTCGCTTCCGATGCCTATTTAAACGTTTTTTTAGATGCCAAAGAACAAACCGAGCATTTAGAAAAATGCCTTGAAACAGGGGAATGGGACGT
Organism: Oscillospiraceae bacterium; assembly: GCA_015066165.1. Classification (GTDB taxonomy): domain Bacteria; phylum Bacillota; class Clostridia; order Oscillospirales; family Acutalibacteraceae; genus UBA737. The sequence goes on from SVOX01000018.1 coordinate 12,485, forward strand.
TTTTTATGATGCTTTACAAAATTATAAATTCAACCGTCTTCCGTCTGTCAGGGGACTTAACGATTATCCTTCGGTTGTTGCCGCAAAAGATACTTACAAATATTTAAACACAAAGGCACTTGATGGTCTTAAAAAAATATTTTATGCCGACTTTGATTTTATTAACAATCAACACAAAAAACTTTATAAACCAATGGCTTTGTTAGTTGAGATTTTAAAGGAATTTGACCATAAACTTTTTGAAGCATACAAAGAAAACAATACTTTTACTTTTCATAATACTGAACATTTGGCTTTAAAACTTTTGTATGACATAGAAAATAATCGAATCACTGAACAAGCAAAAGATTTAATTTCAAATTATAAAGAAGTAATGGTTGACGAATTTCAAGATACAAACGACCTTCAAAATATGCTGTTTTCAGTACTTTCCAATAACGAAGAAAAATTGTTTGTTGTGGGTGACGTAAAACAAAGTATTTATGCGTTTCGTGGTGCTAATCCGCAAAATTTTCTTGAAAAAAAGAACCGTTATATAGATGTTAAATTATCAAGTGAAAACGATGCTAAAAAAATAATTTTGGGCAACAATTTCCGTTCGTGTGAACAGGTTTGTGATTTTGTAAATTACTTTTTCTTTTTATATATGCAAAAGTTTAGCGGTAATATTGTATATGACAGCGAAGAACAATTAATACCAACTGCAAAATTTCCCGAAGTTTCAAAACCCGCAGTTTCAATGGATATTATCGACTGCAGTGAAACTAATGAAAAATCTTTAGTATTAGAAGCACGTCAAATTGCCTGTTATATTAAAAACATTGTTAATGGAAAACCTTGTATTAAGCAAGACGAAAACACGTTAAGACCTGCAAAATACGGTGATTTTGCAATTCTTTTACGTTCGGTTAGCAATAAAGCGCCTGAACTTGTAAGCGAACTTAAAAAACAGGGAATACCTGTAAATTTAAGTGTTGGGGAATATGCAGAAAGTATCGAAATTTCAACATTTTTATCTTTGCTTAAGGTTATAGATAACCCACAAAGCGATATCGAACTTGCGACCGTTTTAATGTCACCGATTTTTAGATTTACACCTGATGATTTGGCAAATATTAGATCAAATAAAAAAGACGGAAATTTATATTCCGCATTAATTTTTGCGGCAAATAACGGTGACCAAAAAACAAAACAATTTTTGGAAAAACTAAAAAATTACAGATTAGATGCCGCTATATTATCACTTGATAAACTAATTTCTAAACTTCTTATCGTTACCGAATATTTAAATATGGCAACAATGCTTAGTGACGGTGAAAAAAGGCGTAATAATTTATTGCTTTTATGTGATTATGCTTCACAATTTACAGCCAATAATTCCAATTCTATTTCTGCTTTTGTTGAATACGTAATAAAACAGTCACAAAACTTAAGTGTTGGAGCAGGTGTCAACAAAGCTGATGCTGTAAAAATTATGAGTATTCACGCCTCAAAAGGTTTGCAGTTTCCGGTTTGTATTGTTGGTTCTTGTGCTACACGTTTTAATGATATGGAATCACGTTTTTCTGCGGCGTATTCAGTAAAACTTGGGTTAGGTTTTAAATATTTTGATGAAGATTTAAAAGAAAAACACACTACAGTTGCCCGTGAAACTATTCTTGACGACATTAAAAAATCGGCTTTAGAAGAAGAATTACGTCTTTTATACGTTGCAATGACCAGAGCGCAAGATAAACTTCATTTTGTTTGCTCTTATTCCAATTTTTCAAACTCGCTAACAGTGTATAAAAATTTACTTATTTCTTCACAAAACAAAATAAATTACAGTTTATTTTCACGTACAAAATCTTATGCAGACTGGCTTATTTGTTCATTAATTCTTCATCCGTGCGGAAAAATTTTACGCTCTTTAAATGACGGTATTTTGGCATTAAGCACTAAATCTGCTATTGATATCAACGTTATAAACGGAGCCAAAATTCCGCAAGATAATGCCCAAAATTTTGTTGAAGATTTTACTGTAAATAAAGAAATTGAAACCGGTATTACGAAAAACTTTGAATTTGTGTATCCATTTGATAAATTGGTGGATATTAGTGCTAAAACTTCGGTTTCGGTACTTTCTAATAAGTCAAATAACGATAACTATTCTTTTACTTCTAAACCTTCGTTTATGAGTAAAGACGGTATTTCAGCTACAAGTAAAGGAACGGCTATGCATAAAGTTATGGAATTTTTCGATTTTGAAAAAAGCGATATGGTTGAAGAAGAAATTGAACGTCTTTATGAATGGCAATATATAAGCGAACAGGAAAGAGACTCACTAAATATTTCGTCTTTGAAAACATTTTTTGAAAGCGATGTATTTAAAAGAATTAAAAATTCGCCTTTAGTAAAGCGGGAAATGCGATTTATGAGTGAAATACCTGTTACTGAAATTGATAAAACCTTGGATAAAGAGTTTGAAAAAGAAACAATTATTGTTCAAGGTGCAGTTGACGTTTGCTTTATTGAAAATGATGAAATTGTAATTCTTGACTTTAAAACCGATAGAGTAGGGGACGTAAACGAATTATCGCAAGTTTATAGTACTCAACTTTCGGCATATGCCACAGCGTGTGAAAAGATTTTTGGCAAAAAAGTTAAAGAAATAATCATTTATTCATTTTATCATTCAAAATCTGTTATAATATAAAACAAGGAGTGGCAATTGCCACTCCTTATAATTTGTTTGAAAGATTTGCTAATTGTTCTATCGTTAGTTGTTCGGCTCTAACGGTTTCACTAATTCCAAGTTCTCCTAAAGCGTTTCGCAACTCATCTTTTGAGTAATTTGTAGTGTTTGAAACAGTGTTTACAAGTGTTTTTCTTCGTTGTGCAAAACACGCCTTTATAAGTGAGAAAAATTTCTTTTCATCACGAACTTCAACAGGCGGATTTTCACGAATATTAAGTTTTATAACTGCTGAATCAACATTTGGCGGCGGCATAAAACTATTGCGACCAACGTGAAATAAAATTTCAGCATCAGCATAATAATCTACCGCAACTGTTACTGCGCCGCTTTCACGACTTCCAACTTTTGCACAAAGGCGTTCTGCCGCCTCTTTTTGCACCATAACTGTTATATTATCAATTGGCAGTTTGCTTTCGAGTAACATCATAATAATAGGTGAAGTAATATAATAAGGGAGATTTGCGCAAACACAAACCTTTTGACAATCTGCAAAATTTTCTTCAATAATGCTTTTTAAGTCAAGTTTCATTGCATCGCCAAAAATCACTTTAACGTTTTGGCAGTCAGCCAAAGTTTGCGGTAAAATTTCACGTAATCGTTCATCAAGTTCAATAGCAACAACTCGCTTTGCAACCTTTGAAACTTCTTTTGTAAGAACACCAATACCTGGACCTATTTCTAATACTCCGTAAGTTTCATCACAGGCAAATTCAGCCATTTTCGGACAAACGCTTGAATCAATTAAAAAGTTTTGTCCTAAAGATTTTTTAAAAGAAAATCCGTGTTTTTTAAGCAAAGATTCTATAGTTTTATAGTCTGAAAGATTCATAAATTATAACTCCGTCAACATAATATAATTATTATACTGTAAATTTATTAAATTTACAATAAATTTTTGATGACAAATCGATTTATTTGTAGTATAATAAAATAAATAATAATATTGGAAGTGAATTTTAAATTGGATAACAAATATTTTGAAAAAGTAATAGGGGAAATGAACCCTTTTTTCGAAGAAAACAATATTAAAGAAAAAGACGGTGTTTACTCTAACGAAAATAAAAGCGTTATTGTAAAATACGAAGATGCAAGAAAAATGTTCACTCTATCTGTTGCCGAAATTGAAGACGGAAATGTTGGTGAATATAAAGAGATTAATGCTTGGCTTTTTGATGAAAGTCAAAATCTTAACGATGCTGTATCTGTTGGTATTGACTTTACAAACTCTTTAAGAAAAGAGTTT
>SVOX01000138.1 GCA_015066165.1 Oscillospiraceae bacterium
CCTTAATTTAAAAGTTGCGGTTGAAAATGTTAACATTACAACCGGTGATAACTATCAGCCAAAAGATTACGTTATCAGACAAGACCCGCAAGGCGGTTCTAAAAAAATTGACGAAGGCAGTACAGTTACCATCTACGTAAGCAGTGGCAAGTATGAATCTGACATAGAAGTTTCATTACCTCAAAAATATAAAGAAGACGTTGTTTCGCTGTCATTATGGCTAAACGGTAAAAACATTAAAACAAGTGAAAAGTTAGATATTAAAAAGGTTTCAAAATATACATTTAATGATATTACTTCTGAAAATAAGAACGAAAATTACGTTGTTATGATAAAGGGTGAAAATGGAACTTCCGAAGAATATCAAACCATTTCAGTTGATTTTAGAAAAGTTAAAGGTAACGTTACTGTTATTAGTACAGTTACTTTTGATAACGTTTTGAATAATTCTTCACAAGTACCAACTACCGATAATCAGGTGACTAATTAATGACAGGTATTATTGTTAAAGCGCTTTCTTCGTTTTACTATGTTGAATCAAATGAGAATATATACGAATGTAAAGCCAGAGGGAATTTTCGCAAAAGCGGAAATTCCCCTTTGGTTGGTGATATGGTTGAATTTGATGCACTTGACAATTCACACGGTGTAATAATTAAAATTTTAGAACGTAAAAACGTTTTAAAACGTCCAAACATTGCCAACGTAGATAAATTATTTATTGTATCATCTTATTCTACACCTGCTCCAAACACCTATATTATTGATAAAGTCTCTGCTATTGCAAGATATAACAATATTGAGCCGATTATTGTTTTTAACAAATCTGATATGGGTGACTTTTCAAACTATTTGAAAATATATAGAAACGCAGGTTTTAAAACATATGTTGTTTCTGCCCAAAACGGTGACGGTATTGAAGATTTGAAACTTGAACTAAAAGATTCTGTCAGTGCGTTTACAGGTAATTCGGGTGTTGGTAAATCGAGTATTTTAAACACCTTGTTTGGCGAAAATTTTATTGCCACAGCCGACGTTAGTGATAAATTAGGTAGGGGAAGACACACAACCCGCCACATTGAAGCGCATAAATTATCTTTTGGCGGTTACGTTTTAGATACACCCGGTTTTTCTTCAATAGAACACGATTATACCGACTATAATTTCAAGGAATCTTTGGCAGAGTGTTTTGAAGATTTTGGCAATAGAATATATAACTGCAAATATTCGTCATGTACTCACACAAAAGAAAACGGTTGTATGGTTTTGGAAGCAGTAAAAAACGGCGAAATTGAGCAAACCCGTCACGAGTCGTATATTAAAATATTTGAAGATTTAAAAGATTTAAAGCCCTGGGAAGCCCAAAAAAGATAAAATTTGTAACATTTTTAGTTTCTCCTTATATAATGGTATTGTAAGGAGGATAAAAAATGCGAAGAAGAATTACTTTTAACAAGGGCTTTGTAGGTATTGCATTTGCCGGAGGTCTTTTAATCAGTTGCTTTTGTCCTCCCAGATTTTTAATTGCGGTACTTGCAGTATGGGTAATTATACTTGGCTGTTCTTGTACCAAAAGTTAGCGAGGTATTTTATGAAAGTAGTAATTTTTAAAGGCCCAAAGTTTTTGCAACCGTTTTTAAGAATGATTTTTGGCATAAAAAAACAAGCGACAGATAATACATAAACTCCGCATATGCGGAGTTTTTTATTTTATAAATAAAAATATTGAAAATTTATGGGTTTAATGGTAAAATAAAATGTAAAACTTTATCTAAAGGCGGTGATAATATGGGCTTTAAAAAATGGGTTGTAAATGAAACCGATAAGCAACTTGCAAAACAATTGGCTTATGACTGTGATATTGAACCGATTTTGGCATTGATTGCATCTGCCAGAGGTTATACTGAACCGTTGGAATTAGAACAGTTTTTCTCAAACGAACCCTGCTTTTCAGACGTTTATGAATTAGCCGATATTATGCACGCCGCCGATATTCTGAATTTAAGTATTGAAAACGGCGAAAAAATTGCAATTTACGGCGATTACGACTGTGACGGTGTTACCGCTACCGCTTTGCTTTACAGTTATTTATTAAATAGGGGAGCAAATTGTATTTACTATATTCCTGACCGCTTTAACGAAGGGTACGGAATGAATAACTCGGCTGTTGAATATCTAAAAAGTGAAGGTGTTGACCTAATAATTACGGTTGATAACGGTATTGCTTGTATTGAAGAAATCGAACTTGCAAACAGTTTGGGTATAAACGTTGTAGTAACCGATCATCACTTACCGGGTGATATTTTACCAAATGCCGCCGCTGTTGTTGACCCACACCGTAAAGATTGCCCAAGTGAATTTAAAGAAATTTGCGGTGCTGAAGTTGCTTTTAAACTTATTTGCGTTATGGAAGGCAAGGAACCCGAAGAATTATTGCCAATTTATGCTGATATTTTATCTGTGGCACTAATTGCAGACGTTATGCCTTTAACTCAAGAAAACCGTACAATTGTAAAATACGGAATAAATAAACTTAAAACAAAAGCATTAACAGGTTTTTCGGCTTTACTTAACGTTTCGGGTGTAGAAATTTCAAACGTAACCGCTGAAAGAATTGCTTTTTCAATATGTCCAAGAATTAATGCGGCAGGTCGAATGGGCAGTGCTCAAAAAGCGGTTGAATTATTATGCGAAACAAATATGTTAAAAGCACTTGAAATTGCAACCGAAATTGACCAATTAAACGTATCCCGTCAACAAACTGAAAAAGGGATTTTAAGTCAAGTTATTGAAAAAATTGAAAATAACGGTTTATATAACGACCGTGTTATTGTTGTTTGCGGTGAAAATTGGCATCACGGCGTGGTTGGAATTGTTGCTTCACGAATTTGTGAACGTTAC
>SVOX01000019.1 GCA_015066165.1 Oscillospiraceae bacterium
AAAGGTTGAAGAAGATATGCCGCTTGAAAACAATATGCTTTCCCATACCATTGAAAACGCACAAAAGAAAAAGGAAGGCATGAACTTTGCCATTCGTAAAAACGTTCTTCAATATGACGACGTTATGAACAAGCAGCGTGAACTCATCTACTCGCAACGTGCAAAGGTGCTTGACGGAGAAGAAATTAAAAATACAATTCTTCGTATGATTGACGATACAATTGATTCTTATTGTCAAATTTTCCTTGCAGACCCCACCGTTCACGATAATTGGGACGTAAAGGGACTTCGTGAACATTTCTTGGGCTGGATAACCACACCCGAAGATTTACGTTTTACTACCGAAGAACTTGCCGATACTTCACGTGAAGAAGTGGCTGAATCTCTTAAAGAAAAGGCACGTAAAATTTACGAAATGCGTGAAAAAGAGTTTGGCAGCGAACTTATGCGTGAAATTGAGCGTGTAATGTTGCTTCGAAGCGTTGACACCAACTGGATGGACCATATCGACGCTATGGACCAACTCCGCCAAGGCATAGGCCTTCGTGCTTACGGTCAGCACGACCCTGTTATTGAATATCGCAACGACAGTTACGATATGTTTGAAGCAATGAATAATTCTATTCGTGAACAAACCGCTAAACTTGTTTTATCGGTCAGAGTTAAAAAGGATGAAGAAGTTAAGCGTGAAAAGGTTGCAAAAGAAACTTCAACCGGCGACAAACCGCTAACCGTTAAAGGTAAGGGCGCCGTTGGTAAAAATGCTCCTTGCCCTTGCGGCAGCGGTAAAAAATATAAACGCTGTTGCGGAAAAGACATTGACTAATTGCGTCTCTCGCAACGATATAAATGCGGAATTGCCCCGATGAGAAAAATCTCATCGGGGTTTTATTATAAACAATATTGCATTTTTGTATTGCTTTTATTCCAGTTTTAGAATATAATAATACATTATAAGGAGTGATTCGAAGTGTTTGCATATATGACCGCAAGTGAAGCAGCCGAAAAATGGAATATTTCTCACAGAAGAGTCCTAACTTTATGTAAAGAAAACCGAATAACAGACGCTGCAACCCTTGGCAAGATGTGGATTATTCCTATCAATGCTCAAAAGCCGGAAGATGCACGTAGCCGTAGATATATTGATAACGAAGAAAAAGTTGTTAAACCCTTTTTGAAATGGGCAGGCGGTAAAGGTCAGCTTTTAAAAGAAATCGAGCATTATTATCCTTTTGCTAAGGGTAACATTACAAAATATGCAGAACCTTTTGTTGGTGGCGGTGCAGTTTTGTTTGATATTCTTAGTAAATACAATTTAAAAGAGGTTTATATAAGCGATATAAATGCCGAACTCATCAATTCTTATCGTATTATTCGTGATGACATTGATGCGTTGATAAAAATGCTTTACACAATGCAAAGCGAATTTATCCCGTTGGATACTGTTAGCCGAAAGAGTTATTACAATGAAAAGCGTGAGCGTTTCAATTATTTAAAGGTTAACGGCAACGATAATATAAACATTGAAAAAGCCGCTTTAATGATTTTCTTAAACAAAACCTGTTTTAATGGGTTGTTCCGTGTAAATAAAAAAGGTTTCTTCAATGTTCCTATGGGAGCATATAAGAATCCCATGATTTGCGATGAAAAAAATCTTCGTGCGGTGTCGGAAAAATTGCAGAATGTTACTATTGTTTGTGGCGATTATAGAGAGTCAGCAGACTTTATTGATGAAAATACTTTTGTATATTTCGATCCGCCTTACAGACCAATAACTGATACAGCAAGTTTTACTGCATATACCGAGAATTTGTTTAATGATGAAGAACAAATTGAACTTGCTCGTTTCGTGGATGATATGCACAAGAAAGGCGCTAAGATTGTAATTAGTAATTCCGACCCCAAGAACTCAAATACCGAAGACAATTTCTTTGACAATATTTACTCTGCTCATAAAATCAAACGAGTAGAAGCAACGCGTATGATTAACTGTAACAGCGAAGCAAGAGGAAAAATTAAAGAATTGCTTATTAGCAATTTTTAGGAGGAAATAAAATGGTAAATTGTCAACACTGTGGAAAGCCACTGAATATATCCCAGCACACCGCCGATGGGATGTATAAATCCTGTCCTCGTTGTTCCGTAAAAGATGGAGAAGAGCATATATTTTTTCCATATCCTGATTCTTTTGGTGAAACCACAAAAAGGAGTAGTGATAATCATCCTGAAGGTCCTCAAAGTTGGTGCTATCCTCATAGATTTGATAAAAACGCACCTGTTACGCCAGGTGGAATTCAATGCAGTGAAATTGATAGGAGGAATCGTTAGTGAATAGAGATTTTAACGAGTGGTTATTAGGTTTTCGTGATAGTATAGCTACATGGAAATATTATACTGATTTTGAAAAGGTCTATCAGAATGTCGAAAAAATAAAAGATGAATTAAATATTTTAAATGGGCTAATTGGCAAAAAGGAAATAGAAGATGAATTTAGGAGAATCGTTAATAAATATCCTGATGTATTAAAGGTTGTGCCTATTCTTATTGCGAAAAGAGAATCGGAAATTAAAATCACCGATTCTAAGAAAAATTACGTATTCAATTTCAAAAAAACCAATTATTCAATAGATGAGTATGTTGTGTTTATGAAAAACACAGGACTGTTTGATTTATTGCAAAATCATATTATTCATTCTTTGATTGACTATGTCATGGGTGTTGAAGTAGGAATGGATACGAATGGTCGAAAAAATCGCACAGGCGATGCCATGGAAGATTTGGTTGATAGTTACATAACGAATGCCGGTTTTAAAGAAGGCGATAATTATTTCAAGCAATTTGCAGCAAGTGAAATAACACAAAAATGGGGTCTTGATTTATCTGAAATATCTAATAAAGGAAAAAGTGAAAAGATTTTCGATTTTGTTGTTAAAACTCCAAACATGATTTATGGTGTTGAAACAAACTTTTATGGTAGTGGCGGAAGCAAATTAAACGAGACAGCAAGAAGCTATAAGACTATTGCTTTAGAATCTAAAAACATACAAGGTTTTACATTTGTTTGGTTTACAGATGGCAAGGGGTGGGCAAGTGCTCGAAATAACCTTGAAGAAACTTTTGATGTTATGGAACACATCTATAACATTAAAGATTTAGAAAATGGAATAATTAGTGAGGTTTTTAAGTGATGGCAAAGAAAATCACTAAATGGGAACCTGATGATTTTCAACTAGAGATGACTACCCATTGGTCGTTCCCTAAACGTGGAGATTGGGCAACACATGATGCAAAGTGGCGTGGTAATTGGTCTCCATATATTCCGAGAAATATTTTACTCAGATATTCAAATGAAAACGATTTAGTCCTTGACCAATTTGCAGGTGGAGGAACAACGCTTGTAGAAGCCAAACTTCTCAACCGAAATATTATCGGTGTAGATGTTAATAATGTTGCACTTATTCGTTGTAGAGAAAAAACAGATTTTGAACATGAAAGCGCAAATGGTAAGGTGTATCTTCATAAAGGTGATGCGAGAAACCTTGATTTCGTTCCGGATAATAGCATCGACTTAATTTGCACTCATCCTCCATATGCGGATATCATTCAATATAGCGAGGATATACCTGAAGATTTATCATTGCTAAAAATTAAGGATTTCCTTGAGGAAATGAAAAAGGTTGCATCGGAAAGCTACCGTGTTCTAAAAAAAGATAAATTTTGTGCGGTTCTCATGGGAGACACTCGAAAAAAAGGACACATGATTCCCTTGTCTTTTGATGTTATGAAGATCTTTGAAGATACAGGGTTTAAACTAAAAGAATTAATTATCAAAGAACAGCATAACTGTAAAGCAACAGGATATTGGAAAACAAATAGTATAAAATATAATTTCTTACTTATAGCACACGAGTATCTTTTTGTGTTTAAAAAATAAAAAAGGATAGCAATTTTTTGCTATCCTTTTTTATATGCTAAAATCAAAAATTTTAATTTTTCCGTCTTCAAATTCTATGGCTTTTCTATACTCGCCAAAGCCGATTTGGCGTATTCCGCTATATGCTTTACAAATTCCTATAAACCCCCATAAAAAACAGTTTATTACAACTAAAATTACAAAGGTTTTTCTTAATATTTGTTTCATTTTTTCTCCTTATTTTAAGGTTTCTAACGTTTTTATTAAAGCATTTGCCACAAGTTCTGCCGAATACTCGGCTTCGGCCATAGTGTTGGCTTCGGTTCCAACTTCCAAAAGCATTGAGCCGGTTGTTAAGTTTTGGTTATATTTTGCGGTTCGAAGCAACAAAGGCCTTGCAAGAGTTGGATAGTTTAGTTCTAATTTTTGTTGAAATTTTACTGCAAGAGATAAATTTTTCTCCCAATTTGGATACTCGTTTGTGCTGCTGTTACTACCCATCACAAGCATAACCTGTGCGGCGTTTTTTCCCTTAATTTTTGTCACTAATTTTGCTTTTTTGCCGTCTTGCGTGACCGAATCTCTGTGAAGGTCTATAACAACCTTTATACTTGGATATTTCTTTAAATATGCACTAACTGTTTGAGCACTTCTGCCGTAACTTCCGGTATATTCGGGGTAGTCGTGTTTTGTTTTGTCGTGCAAGGTTTTTATACCGCTTTTATTTAATTTTTCGGTTATAATTTTACCTATTTTAACCATATTTTTACCGTTATCGGTCGAGCGGGGTTTATCTTCTTCGGTGTAATAATCTGCCTGTTGTTGCATATAACTTTCGGTTGTGTGGGTGTGCATTATAAGCACCTGCGGTTCGGTTGATTTTTCAATTTTAAATGTTGATTTTTGGTTGAGTAAATTCTTTATATTTATGCTTTTTTCACAAGAATTTTTCAAATAAACCGAATCATAACTGCTTGAAGCATTATAAGGCGAAATATACTTTGTTACTATTTTACCTTTTACCGCTTTTGCCGATACCTGTGCGGTTTCTTCGGGTTGTTTGGAAGACGTGTTTTGTGTCTTTTTTTCTTGGCTTTCTGCTTTTTCTACTTTTATTTCTTCACTCTTTTCACTCTCGTTAGAAATGATGTCGGTGAATGTCGTGTTGTTTTTATATATAATATTGGCAGAACCTTTAAAAAAATAACAAAAAAAGAAAATTGTAAGCAAATAACAAACCACAAGTCTTGCTATAGCGTATAATCTTTGCATTTTCTTCACCCAAAAGAATTTTATGCAAGGTTCTCTTTTTTTAGACCAAATTTAATACTATTTCTCGGTCAATATCAGGTTGTAAAAATACGTTAAGAGCGGTAGAAATTGCTTGAGTAATATTTTCTGAAAGGAGGTCGGCATCTTTTGGGGTTACCAAAAGTTCACTTGCTTGTGTTTTTTCATTTTTTGTTAGTTCTTTTGCAATAACTTTTGCTTCAATTACTGTTGGAACACCAATTGCAACCGTGGGGATTTTTAGTGTTTCATAACTTAATTCTTTTCGGTTATTTTTTACTCCCGAACCCGGCGAAATTCCGCTGTCACAAAGTTGTATAACCGAAAATAAATTCTCTATTTTACTGGCACAAAGCGCATCAATTACAATCACGCAATCGGGTTTTATTTTTTCCACCATTGCCGAAATAATTTCACTCGTTTCTACCCCCGTTTTTCCTAAAACCGAGGGCGAAATTACCGAAACAGATTTCATTTTTTCGAAACCGTCAAGTTTCGAAAATTCTTCTTTAATATGCCTTGTTGCCAATATTTTTGAAGCAATATTAGGTCCTATATTATCGCTTGTTATTTCTCGGTTACCAAGCCCCGCAACAAGCACCTTTTCCCTTTTTTTTGGCAACAATTTTTCAAGGCAGAAAACAAGTGCTTTTTCTATTTCAGAATAGTCGGGCAAAAGAGATATATTTCCCACTTTTAAAGTGGCGTATTTACCCTTTCTTTTACCGTATATATTATCTTCTTCCAAGTTTGAAAAAACCACACCTATTCTTCCAAAATTTTTGTGTTGTGTGCGGCTTTTTTGAGCGGGTTTTTCAAACTCTATTGCAAGGTCGGTTCTGTTTTCCAAAATTATCCCCCATTTTTATTAAAAAAGTTGCAAAACTTCTTATAATATGATATACTAATATAGATATATTATATTATAGGCAAAAAATAGTTAAATATTGAGGTGATTTTATAATGTCAACTAATCCATTACAAGAAATTTGGAGTGCTATTTGTGACGAATGTAGAAAATCTATTTCAGAAGTTGCTTTTAATTGCTTTTTAAAAGATTTAAAACCCGTTTTCTTTAATGAAAGCGAATTCACTGTTTCAATAAACGACGAATATAAAAAAGGTATTGTTGAACAAACCTATACCGAACTGTTTAAAAAATGCATTAAAACCGTAATGGGTATTGATATGGATTTTCGTGTTATAATGCGCGACGAAGAAAAAGAAATTCTTGATGCCGAACAATTTTCAAAAGGTCTTTCTTTTGAAGACTTCTTTACTTTTGATAATTTTGTTGTTGGTTCAACCAACCGTTTTCCGCATGCGGCATCTTTAGCGGTTGCAGAAAGTGAAATTCCCCAACCCACCTATAACCCTCTTGTTATATACGGCCCTTCCGGTGTTGGTAAAACTCACTTACTTCTTGCAATAAAAAATCATATGAAGAATAAATTCCCAAATAAAAAAATTGAATTTATTCGCGGTGAAGATTTTACAAACCAACTTATTGCTGCCTTGCAACAAGGTAAACTCGGTCTTGGCACAATAGACGACTTTAGAAACAAATTTAGAAACGTTGACGTTCTTTTAATTGACGATATTCATTTTATCGCCGGTAAAGAACAAACCCAAGAAGAATTTTTTAATACCTTTAATACTCTTCATCAAAAGAACAAGCAAATTGTTGTAACGCTTGACCGTCCGCCAAGAGAAATTAAAACTCTTGACGACCGCATCCGTTCAAGATTTGAAGGCAGTTTATTTGCCGACATTGCTTTGCCGGACTTTGAAACAAGAGTTGGTATTATAAACAAAAAAGCCGAACAGTTTAACATTTCTATTGAAGAAAATTTGGTTTACTACATTGCCGAACATATTAAATCTAATACACGTCAAATAGAAGGTGTTATTAAAAAACTTCAGGCGTTTGTGGCAATTCAGGGAAGAACTCCTTCAATTTCGGTTGTTCAAACAATTGTAAGGGATATCATTACCGATGATACACCCGAGCCAATAAAAATTGAAAACATTATTAGCGAAGTTGCAAAAACTTACAACGTTTCGGTTAGCGAAATTCTTTCAAACAGAAGAACCGCTTCTTTAGCACTTGCACGTCAGGTTGCAATGTATATTGCACGTGAAATGACAGACCTTTCTTACAAAAAAATTGGTGAATCTTTTGGAAAAGACTATACAACCGTTTTACACAACGTAAACAAAATTGAAAATTTCTTAAAGGACAAACCCTATCAAAAAGAATTGGTTGAAGATATTATCAAAAATTTAAGGGCAGTAAACAACAATAATTATTAACATATTAACATTAATTAACATACCGTTTATAAACATCTATATTGATAATTAAAAATTGTTAAAGTTATTCATATTTTAATAAAAATAATGTTAATATTTATTTTTCTTTTATTTATCACGTTTTTTTAAGTTTTCAATGTTTTCCACATATCTTATTATGACTGTTATTTTTAAACTTTTATTTAAGGAGAATAAAAATGATTTTTTCTGTTGAACGAACAAAATTACTTGAGGCAGTACTTAAACTTCAAAGTGTTGTTGCTTCAAAAACTTCTATGCCAATTTTAGAAGGCATACTTATTTCTGCCGAACAAGGAAAAATTACTCTTGTTGGCTATAATCTTGAAATGGGTATGAAAAAAGAAATTTACGCTAAATGCGAAGAAGAAGGCGATATTGTTATTAACGCACGTCTTCTTGCTGAAATTTTAAGAAAAATGAATGGTCTTCAGGTTGAAATTTCGGCTGATGACCGCTTAAACTGTAATATCAAAAGCAACGAAGCCACTTTTGATATTATGGGCATGGCTGCAACCGATTTTCCCGAAATACCTACTGTTAATGAATCTAATTCATTCTCTTTAAAAGCAAATGTTTTAAATCAACTTAAAAAAGGTACTTCTTTTGCGGCTGCTACAACAGAAGGAAGTAAACCAATTCTTACAGGTATAAATATTTCACTTTTTGACGGTTTTATTCAGTTTGTTGCTATAGATGGTTACCGTTTAGCAATTAAGAAAGAAAAAATCGGAATAGAAAAGGAAATGGAATTTACAGTTACAAGCAAAGCGGTAAACGAAGTTGTAAAACTTATTGAAGATGAAAACGAAGATATATGTATAAATATTGGCGAACGTCTTATTAGTTTTAATTTAAACGGTTACGTTTTCATTTCCCGTTTATTAGAAGGTGATTTTGTAAATTACCAAAAAACTTTACCTCTTGATTACAAACAAAAAGTTTGTGTTAACACAAGAGATTTAATAAACACTATCGAACGTGTTTCACTTCTTATAAGTGAATCTTTTACAACCCCTGTTAGATGTTATTTTAATGAACTTAACGTTATTTTCACCTGCGCTACCGCTCAAGGACGCGCAACTGAAACTTTTAATACAAAATTAGAGGGTGAAAATTTTGAAATAGGTCTTAATAATCATTATTTACTTGACGCTTTAAAAGCAATTGAAGATGAAAATGTTAATATTCTTTTCAACGGCTCAAATGCTGGTGTTTTAATTACCCCTGTTGATAGCGATAACTTTAAATATATGATTATGCCTATGAGGTTGAAATAATGGAAATAAATAAAATTTCAATTAAAGAAGATTTTATTCGTCTTGACAGCGCAATGAAACTTGGAGATATGGTTGTAACCGGCGGACACGCTAAAATTGTTATTCAAGAGGGCGAGGTTAAGGTTAACGGCCAAGTTTGTACTATGAGAGGTAAAAAACTTCATAAGGGCGATAAAATTGAATTTGAAGGCAATTTGGTAGAGATTATATGATAGTTTTAAATTTGGAATGTAAAAATTTCCGTAATTTAGAAAATATAAAAATTTCTCCTTGTGAAAAAATGAACGTTATTTGGGGTGAAAACGCTCAAGGTAAGACAAATCTTATTGAAGCAATTTGGCTTTTCACCGGCGCTAAAAGTTTTAGAAACAGTAAAGAAAACGTGTTTTTAAAATTTGGCGCTGAAAAAGCGGTTTGTTCGCTTGATTTTAAAAGCGAAGGAATTGAAAATAACGCAAAAATTGAAATAACTGATAAAAAAACCGCTTATTTTAATGATAATAAATTAAAATCTTCATCAAATTTAGTTGGAAAATTTAATGCTGTTATTTTTTCACCGCTTGATTTAAATTTAATATCCGGCGGTCCGAGTGAACGTAGAAAATTTTTAGATTTAAGTATTGGTCAAATATATCCGGTATTTATAAATGTTTTAAAAAGTTATTTAAGAGCAGTAACTCAAAGAAATAAAATAATTAAAGATTATAGATACGACTCAACTCTTTCGGTTATGCTTGACGTTTTTGAAGAAGAAATAGCAACAAACGGAAGAAAAATAATTGAATTCAGAAAAAGATATATTGATATTTTAAATGAATATTTACCAAATATTTATAAAGGCATTTCTGCAGGTAAAGAGATTTTAGAAACTTCTTACATAACAAAATCAAAAGATAATTTATTAGAAGAACTAAAACTTGCAAGAAAAGAAGATATGTATTCAGGTGTGACTTCAACAGGACCCCATCGAGACGACATTGAGTTTAAAATTAACGGTCTTTCTGTACGTAATTTTGGTTCACAAGGTCAAAAACGCAGTGTGGCACTTGCCCTAAAACTTGCTGAAGCCGAAGTTATAAAGAAAAAAACTGGCGAGTTTCCTGTAATTTTACTTGACGACGTAATGAGTGAACTTGACAAAACAAGGCAAAATTTCATTCTTAATCATATAGAAGGAATGCAGTCGTTCCTTACTTGCTGTGATAAAAGCAATTTTGAAAATTTAAGCGGCGGTAAGGTGTTTAATATAAGAAACGGCGGTGTTGAGTAATGTATATACATCTTGGCGGCGATTACGTTGTTGAAGAAGATGAAATTATTGGTATTTTTGATTTAGAAAATACAACAGTTTCAAAAAAAACAAGAGAATTTTTAAATTTGAGTGAAAAAAAACACCAAGTAATAAACGTTTCTTATGAATTACCAAAAACTTTTGTTTTAACTTCAAAAAATAATGAAACAAAAGTATATATATCTCAAATCTCCCCAACAACTTTAAACAAGAGAAAAGGGAAAGAAAAAAATAATTTCTAACTGAAAGGAAAGAATTATGAGTAACGAAATTAATACTCCTGTAAGCGAAAATTATGACGAAAATTCCATACAGGTACTTGAAGGACTTGAAGCAGTTCGTAAACGTCCCGGTATGTATATTGGCTCTACCGGTGAACGTGGTTTGCACCATTTGGTGTATGAAATTGTGGATAACTCTATCGACGAAGCATTAGCAGGTTATTGTGATAAAATAACTGTTGAACTTTTAGATGATGGAATTATTAAAGTTTGCGATAACGGACGTGGTATTCCTGTTGGTATAAACCCTCAAAAAGGAATACCTACTGTTACTGTTGTTTTCACAATTTTGCACGCAGGCGGTAAATTTGGCGGCAGCGGATATAAAGTATCGGGCGGTTTGCACGGTGTTGGTGCTTCAGTTGTTAATGCACTTTCAAGTTGGCTTGAAGTTGAAGTTTGCAACGGCGAAAATATTTATAAACAAAGATATGAAAAAGGTAATATTGCTACCGAACTTGAAATAATTGGTAAAACTGAAAAAACAGGTACCACAGTTACCTTTAAACCCGACCCTGATATTTTTACCGATACTACAAGATACGATTTTGATATTCTTTTACAACGTCTTCGTGAACAGGCATTTCTTAATGCAGGTATTCGTGTTGTTTTGGTGGATAAAAGAAGTGATGCCGATATTCCTGAAAGAACCGAAGATTTGCACTTTGAAGGCGGTATTAAGTCTTACGTTGAATATTTGCTTGAAAAGAGCAAAAAAGACCGTTTAAACAACGATGTTATTTATTTAAGCGGAAGTTCGGGCGACTCTATGGCTGAAATTGCTCTTTTGTGGTCCACCGCTTACGATACAAAGGTAATGTCTTTTGCAAATACTATTCACACAATAGACGGCGGTACTCATGAATCTTCATTTAAAACAAGTCTTGCACGTGTTGTTAACAAATACGGCAGAAACTTTAAATTCTTAAAAGATTCTGACAGTAATTTGAAGGGTGAAGACATTTCGGAAGGTCTTATTGCGGTAGTTTCGGTTAAACTTACTGATGCGCAGTTTGAAAGCCAAACAAAAGCAAAACTTGGTAACACCGCTATTGGTACCCTTGTAAACAATATTGTAGCCGATAAATTGATGCAATATTTAGAAGAACACCCACAAGAAGCCAAAATTATTCTTGATAAATCTATTGCTTCTTCAAATGCACGTGAAGCGGCTCAAAAAGCCCGTGATTTGCAACGTAACAAGTCAGGTATAGGCGGTAAAACACGTATGCCTGAAAAACTTAAAGACTGTATTTCAGACGACCCCACCAAAACCGAAATTTTCATCGTCGAAGGTGACTCGGCAGGCGGTTCTGCAGTGGAGGGCAGAAACAGTACTTACCAAGCAATTTTGCCTCTTTGGGGTAAAATGCTTAACGTTGAAAAAGCAAGGGTTGATAAAGTTTACGGTAACGATAAACTCACCCCTGTTGTTGTGGCTTTGGGAACAGGTATTGCTGAAAACTTTGATATTTCAAAACTTCGTTATGATAAAATTGTAATTATGGCCGATGCCGACGTTGACGGTAGCCATATCAGAACACTTTTACTTACTTTCTTCTTCCGTTATATGCCACAACTTATAGAAACAGGTCATATTTACTTGGCTCAACCGCCTTTGTACCGTGTAGCCAAAGGTAAGAGATATTATGACGCTTTTACCGAAGAAGACAGAGACAGATTTATTGAAGAACTTGGCGGAAACGTTGATATTCAGCGTTATAAAGGTCTTGGTGAAATGAATCCTGATCAACTTTGGGAAACAACTTTAGACCCCGAACACAGAACAATGCTTAAAGTTACAATGGCAGATGCTGAACTTGCTGACCAAACTTTCACTATGCTTATGGGTGACGAAGTTGAACCAAGACGTAAGTTTATTGAAGAAAACGCAGTATTTGCGACAGATTTGGATATTTAAGGAGGGATAGAAATGGCAAAATTAGAAAACGTATATTGGCCCAGTGATGAAGAAACTAACATTCAGCCGGTAGAAATCGTTGACGAAGTAAGACAATGTATGCTTCAATATTCAATGTCGGTACTTGTTGGCCGTGCTATCCCTGATGTTCGTGACGGTTTAAAACCCGTTCACAGAAGAATTCTTTACACAATGTATGAAAACGGGCTCTCCCCCGATAAAAAACACAGAAAATGCGCCGATACTGTAGGTTCGGTGCTTGGTAGATACCACCCACACGGTGACGCCAGTGTTTATGATGCTATGGTTCGTATGGCGCAAGATTTCTCTTTGCGTTATCCGTTAATTGACGGTCAGGGTAACTTTGGTAATATAGACGGTTTCCCTGCCGCTGCTTACCGTTATACTGAATCTAAAATGAACCGTTTATCATACGGTATGCTTGATGATATTGATAAAGAAACAGTAGATTTTTCACCAAACTATGACAACCGTTTGGAAGAACCAACCGTTTTACCTGTTCGTTTTCCGCAACTTTTAGTAAACGGTTCTTCGGGTATTGCTGTTGGTATGGCAACAGAAATTCCGCCGCACAATTTAGGCGAAGTAATTGACGGTATGTGTTGTCTTATTGACAACCCCGATGCTGAACTTCAAGATATTTGTCAATTTATTAAAGGACCTGACTTCCCAACAGGCGGTATTATAATGGGAAGGAGCGGTATTCGTGCCGCTTATGCTACAGGACGCGGTAAAATTGTTGTTCGAGGTAAAGCCGAAATTGAAGAAACCCGAAACGGTAGATTTAGAATTGTTATAACCGAAATTCCGTATAAAGTTAAAAAACAGGATTTAGTTAAAAACATTTATGATTTAGCAGCCGATAAGCGTATTGAAGGTATAGATGACGTTGTTGACTATTCTTCTAAACGTGACGGCGGTATAAGAATTATTGTTGACCTTAAGAAAGATGCAAATCCGCAGGTTGTTCTTAATAAAATATATAAGAACACTTCTTTGCAAACAACTTTTGGTGCAATTTTACTTGCTATTGTAAACGGCAAACCGCAAATTTTAACACTCAAAGAGATGCTACAAAACTGCATCGACTTCCAATGTGATATTATTGAAAGAAGAACTGCTTTTGATAAGCGTAAAGCCGAAGAAAGAGCACACATTTTGGAAGGACTTAAGGTTGCGCTTGACTTTATTGACGAAGTTATTGCAATAATTCGCGCAAGTAAAGGTATTCCTGAAAGTAAGGAAGCCCTTATTGAACGTTTCCAACTTGACGATATTCAGGCAACTGCTATTGTTCAAATGCAGTTAGGTAAGTTGTCAGGTCTTGAAAAACAAAAAATTCTTGACGAATTAGATGAAAAATTAGCATTTATTAAAGAATGTGAAGCAATTTTGGCTTCTCGTGAACGTATTCTTGATATTGTTAAGACTGAAGCGTTAAATCTTCGTGATAAGTTTTCAGATGACCGCCGTACCGATATTACCGACGTTGCCGGCGAAGTTGATATCGAAGACCTTATCCCAGAAGAAGAATGTGTTATCACCAAAACCGAAAACGGTTATATTAAGCGTGTTCCTGCCAGTGAATACAGCGTTCAAAACCGTGGCGGTAAGGGTATTAAGGGTATGAATACCCGTGAAGATGACATTGTTCAAAATATGTTTGTTTGTTCTTCACACGACAGTATTATGATGTTTACAAACCTTGGCCGTGTTTATAGAATTAAGGCATACGAAATTCCTGAAGGAAGCCGTCAAAGCAAGGGATTAAGCGTTGTTAACGTTATTCCGCTTATGCCGGAAGAAACTGTTATGACAATTCTTCCTTGCACTGTTAAAGACGATAACGAGCGTTTCTTATGTATGGTAACCGAAAAAGGTATTATTAAACGTACACGTCTTTCTGAATTTAAAAACACAAGAAAAACAGGTATTATTGCCCTTTCTATCGATGAAGGCGACCAACTCAAGTTTGTACGTATGACCGGCGGGGAAGATAATCTTCTTATTGCTACTCGAAAAGGTTACGCTATTCAGTTTAAAGAAAGTGACGTTCGAACAATGGGTAGAACTGCACGTGGTGTAAAAGCAATTACAATGCGTGAAGGTGACAGCGTTGTTGATATGGCAATTTGTGATAGTGATACCCGAGTACTAACAATTAGCGAAACCGGTTACGGCCGAATTAGTAATATTTCTGATTATCGCTTGCAGTCACGTGGCGGTAAGGGTATAAAGAACTACCGTGTAGATAAATACGGTGACGTTGCGGCAGTACTTCCTGTTGCAAATGATACTGATATTATTATGATAGCCGACGACGGTATTATAATTCGTATTTTTGCTGATGATATTTCTGAATTTGCACGTCCAGCAAAGGGTGTTCGTGTGATGAGAACCACAAATTCAAACGGTGATACCGTTCGTAAGATTTTGTCGGTTGGTATGGCTGAACACGACGAGGCAGAAGTAAACGACAAGCCCGAAGAAGCGGATGCAGATGCAGGTCTTGTTGAGCAAGAAGCCGAAGAAATTGAAACAGGGGAAGAATAAAAGCGGAAATTTTTTAAATTGGAGTTTTTATAATTTATGAATCAAGATTTTGATTATCAAAATAAACCGTTAGAAAATTTGCCACCGCAACCGAGATACGTAACCTACGTTCCGTACGGTCTTACACCGGAACAATTTGAAGAAAGAAAAGAAATTAAAAAACTATCCAACACAATAGGCGCTTCGCTTTTGGTTTTGTTAGGATTAAGTTTGGGAATAATGCTTGTTTTAAGAGCGGTTTTCACTGTTTTAGCATTGTTCGGCATGAACGTTTCTTTTGATATTGTAAATAATCCGGCATTTTTGCAATTTTTACAGGTAGTTTTATCAATTTCAACCTTTACAATACCATTTGTTTTGTTTTTCAAAATAAAAGGGTATAGAATTTCTAGTTTGGTAAGATTTAAATTACCCAAAAAGGAAGATGTTTTACCCTTTGGTTTGCTTGGTGTTTCGTTTTGCTCTTTTGCAAACATAGCAACAAGTTTTATGGGAAGTTTTTTCGAATCTTTTGGTATAAAATACGAGGTTGATTTTGGTGAAAAGCCGTCCGGATTTTTAGGTTTTATGTTAACCGTTATTGCAACCGCAATAGTTCCTGCTTTGGTTGAAGAATTTGCCTGCAGGGGTATTGTTATGGGCTCACTTCGCAAATATGGAGATATGTTTGCAATAGTTTGTTCTTCGGTTGTGTTTGGTGTGATGCACGGCAACTTTCAGCAAATACCGTTTGCTTTTCTTACAGGTTTGTGTTTAGGTTTTATTGCGGTTAAAACAAAAACTATTTGGGTTTCGGTTTTAGTTCATTTCTTTAACAATTTTATTTCGGTTATAATTGATTATTTGTTTAAAGATTTGTCTGCCACTTCTCAAAACATTGTTTACGGTATATATCTTTTGGTGGCTTTGGTGTTAGGTTTGGTTGCAATTATACTTTTAAAAGATAACAAAAATGTGTTTACTTTTAAAGATAAAAAACTTGCAACAACCCCAAAAAAACTGTACAATTGGTTCTTTACAAGCGGTACAATGATTGTTTTCTTTGTTATTTGCTTTATTGAATCTTTGTTATTTTTTAAAATTTAATTTAAGAGGAGAATGATTATGGAAGCATTAGGTTTTGGTTTGGTATTTATGCTTATTTATTATCTTGTTGTTTTTGGCGTATCTATTACGATGTA
>SVOX01000020.1 GCA_015066165.1 Oscillospiraceae bacterium
TTTTCCAACAGTATAATCGGTATCCTTTTCCAAAAGGTCAATTATACGTGCATATTCTTGTGTGTAACGGTATGTGCCTCGGTTGAAATAGTGGCGAAGTGCCGTTTGTTTTATTTCGTTGACACCGTCTTTTAAAATATATTCAATGGGGTTTTCGTGGTTGAATATATAAGGCGCACCGCCTTTTTCTTCCACGCCGTGTAAAGCGGTGTTATGGTCGGGGTGGCTGCCTAAAATCAAAATTTTGCCATTTATCTTTGGCAGTTTTGCAATGGGTGAGTTTTCACCAACGGGGGTAATATCTTTTTCGTGGTCACTTATTAAATATTCGGCATTTTTACCCCAAACACAGCAAGAGTGTGTTGCGTGAATACTGCGAACAACACCTGCTACGTTTGTTCTAAAGTATTCGGGTAAAAAGCCCACGCAAGAAGGTGTTTTTGCTTTGTCGAAAACAGGGTTTTCGTAATTTACTGTGTCATAGGAAAAAGCGGGCATAATAAGTGTTCCGTCTTTGCCTAAAATTTCAAATATACTGTTATAAAAATTTTCGGGTGAGATTTTTACCCCAAGTGACTTATAAGAGCAGTGTATCATAACACTGTCGCCCGATTTAACCCCTAATTTTATAAGGTCAGATTTAAACTGTTCTAAAATCATTTTGCCACCTTATTTAATTTTGCAGTCGTTATTTTTGTAGATGTCGCAAATTATTTTTTGAATTTTAAGGGCCTCTTTACCCGAAATTTCAAGTTCTTCAAGCCCCAAAAGTGAACGGTAGAATTGGTCAATTTGAATATTGTGCTTAAAGCCCCAATAATCTTTACCGCCCGAATAATTTGCACAGTCATCGGTATTATTATAAACGGTTTCACTTGTGCCGTCAACATAATCGATAACCGCCTTATCGTAAGAGAAAATCGCATTTCCGTTTTCACACAAAAGGCGAATTTCAATCGGTTCATCTACAAAATAGTTGTTCATTGCAAAAAATGAAAGTAACGCACCGTTTTCATATTTAATAAGACCTTCGGCAGAGTCTTCAACAATCATACATTCGTGATTGCGGTTGTGAAGACTTGACTGAATTTCCACAGGGATTGAGTCTATCATCCAGTTTGCAAGGTCAATGGAATGAATTGCTTGGTCAATTATTACACCGCCGCCTTCTTTTTCCCAAGTGCCTTTCCAGTCGGAATCGTCGTAGAAATTATCGGGACGGTACCAAGTAAGAGTAGTTCTGCCGCACTTTACTTTGCCAAGACGTCCGTCTAAAATTCTCTTCTTTACAAGTTGCGAAGGGGTGTTATAACGGCACTGGAAAATAACACCGTATTTTACACCGCATTCTTCGGCAATCCTTACCGCTTCAACCGCATCTTCGTACTTTATGCTCATTGGCTTTTCGGAAAGAACGTTTACGCCCTTTTTAAAAGCATCAATGGCAACAGATGTGTGAATATAGTGAGGAAGACAAAGATGAACTGCGTCGAGTTCCTCTGTTTCTAACATTTTGTTATAATCGGTGTAATATGGAACACCGTATTTTTGTGAGGCGGTTTTAGCAAGGTTTTCCTTTATGTCGCAAACTGCAACAAGTTCTGAAAATTCGCTTTGACGGATAGAATCAAGGTGCATAACCGAAATTCTACCGCAACCTATTACGCCTATTTTTAATTTTTTCATAAAGAACACCTGATTTATAAAAGAGATTTAACGGTATTATACGCCAATTCAATATCAGCGGCGGGATTTTCACCTGTTTCACGTTCAACTGTTAAATAACCGTTGAAGCCAACCTTTTTAAGCGCTTCTATATATTTTGGAAAATCTACGTCACCTTCACCCAAAGGTGTTTCAAGGAAATAGTCGGCAACGTTGAGCGCTTCAATACCGCCTTCAGCAAAATGGTCATAGATGATTTTAGGGTCGGTACGTTTTAACATAACACCGTCTTTAACGTGGGTGTGAACAATGTGTTTGCCTAATAATTCAACCGCTTCAACAGGGTCTTGGCCTGTAACCATAACAAAGTTGGCAGGGTCAAGGTTTACACCTACACCGCCTTTGGTATCTTTTATAAACTGTAAAAGAGTAGGGGCAGTCTCAGGACCGGTTTCAATTGCAAGAGTAATACCCTTTTCTTTGGCGTAAAGTCCGCACTCGGTTAAAGCGTCAAGCATTACTTTGTAACGTGGGTTGGCTTTGTCTTCGGGGATTACGCCAATATGAGTTGTGATAACGGTTGTGCCAAATTCTTGTGCTAAATCAATAATTCGCTTGGTTTTTTCAACACGCTCGGCGTTATCTTCTTGGTTTTCAAAACCGTGTCCACCCATATCACCGCAAAGTGCGCTGATTTCAAGCCCCGCACTTTCGAGTTGGGCTTTAAAATCGGCTTTTTGGGTTTCGGTTAAAGTTTCGGGAGAAAATTCACCCGTTGTGGCATAAACCTGAATTCCTTGAAATCCAAGTTCTTTTGCCTTTTTTATACTGTCGGAAAGCGGTAATTTAAAACAGTCGGTAATTACACCAATTTTCATAATTACACCTCAAGCCATTCGCCGTCGTGATTTGCGGCTTCTATAAGACCAGCACGAAGTCGCATAACTTCGATAGTTTCGTTATTGTCGAACGGAGTTTTGCCGTCTTCAAAGAATTTTAGCATATCTGAAATAAGATTTAAGAAGAAACTGCTTGTAATATCTTTGTGCAAAAGTTCGCCTTTTGAGTTTTCGGCAGTAATGCTGTAGCCAAGTCCTTGAGAGAATACAATACCAATTTCGTTGCCTTCATCTGTTAAAGCACGGCAGAAGTATTGTTTACCCATTTTTTCGGTCTTAACTTTTACGATACGCTTTTTAAGAAGCGCTACTGCCATTTCTGCGTTGTGGATAAGATATTCTTCAAAAAGACGGCCGCCGCCTGTGATGACAAGGTTTTTAACGTCGGTAAATTCTTTAAGTTCTTCGGCGTAACGTAAAGCCGAAGTTGTGAAGAAAGGTGTGTTGTATTTTTTTGCAATATCAAAAATCTTTTGCGCTTCTTTAAGATTTGGTGCAAAAGTTTTGTCAATGTAGGTGCGTTTGCCGTAAGATAACACTACTTCGGCATAAGGCAAGTGCTTTTCGGGGGTAGAGGGGGCTAACAATACAATAACGTCACTCTTTTCACAAAGTTCTTCCAAAGTGTCAAGTTGTTTAATGCCCATTTTTTCTGCCCATTCACTTGAAGAAACGTTGTCAACGGGAGAAATATCTTGCTCTGCCCAGAAGTAAGCCACTTCATAGTCAAGGCCTAATTTTTCGTTGGCTTCTTTAAACCAAGCGGGATAGTTGTTTGCGTGCCATTCGCTAATGTAAAAATCTACAAAACCAATTTTTTTCATTAGAAACTAACCTCTGCTTTCTTTTCAGATGATTCATACAAAGCGTCTAAAAGTTTTGCGCTTTCGAGAATGTTGTCAATATAAGCACGGTTTTTAACACCTGTTTTAATTGACTCAACAAAAGCAACACTTTCGTCTTTATAGAATTTGCCAAGTTCATATTCGGGTTCAATTGTTTCAAGGGTTTCACCGTCATAAAGAGTGAATTTTCCAAGGTAGTTAAGACGGGCACCGCATTTGTCACCCATAATGTCAATAAACATTTCTTCGCAGTTGATGTTTTGTGCCCAAGCGCCGTTGAAAGAAATACTTGCTTTATCGGTGCGAACAAAACCGCTTACAAAGTCGTCAACGTCGTTGGTACCGCTTTCACGGTTAGAAGTATCTTCTGCCCACATATATGTATATTTATACTTCATCATATCTTTTGCCATTTCGGAATAGGTGTTGCAAGATGCGGTTTTAATTTTTGCGCCGCCAAGAATGTAAAGAATAAGGTCAAAGAAGTGGATACCCCAGTCAATAAGTACACCGCCGCCCGATGCTGATTTTGTGGTGAAGTCACCGCCAAGACCTGGGATATTACGGAATTTACGGAATGCGCAGTAAACGTGGTAAATGTTACCGAATTTACCTTCACGGTTCATTTTTTCAAGCATTTCAACTGAAGTTTGGAAACGGTTGCAAACACCAATGCAAAGCATTTTGTTTTGCTTTTCGGCTTCGGCTGCCATTTCACAAGAAAGTTTGTAATTAACTGTGATGGGCTTTTCGCAGAAAACGTGTTTTCCGCTCTTTAAAGCATCCATTGTAATTGTGTAGTGAGCAAAGTTGGGGGTTAAAATGTAAACTGCTTCAACTTCGGGGTCGGCTAAAGCGATTTTGTAATCGACAATAGCAGTTTCAACAAAGTCATACTGCTTTACAAATTCTTCGGCTTTTTCTACCAAAAGGTCACAAGCGTATTTAACTCGAATGTTGCCCATTTCTTCAAATGAAGGGAAGTGAGCGTTTTTTGCAATTCTACCGCAACCAATTACGGCAATAACTGTTTTTTCTGACATAACATTAAAACCTCTTTTCATTTTTAAATACAGTTTTGTATTTGATTTTATTATATAACATAACCACACCATATAAAATGTTCTTATTTTATCAAAAAGATATCATTTTTCAATATTATCACCCGAATTTGCCATTTTTTTAAAAAAATAAATGTTTTTATTGACACTTTACTGTTTTGGGTTTAAAATATTTTGTAAAGAGGTGAACAAAATGGCAAGGGTTGAAAGCGTATATCATCTTAATAAATCATATTTCCACAAACCGCTTCTTTTTGGCGGTGTTTCTCTTTTTCAAATAGGCAGACTTTACTGTAAACCAAAAGCGGTGGTTCCGCTTCACATTCACGGTGACTATTTTGAACTTACAATTATAACCGACGGTAAGGGTGTTATTACTACCAACGGTGTGCCGGTTGAAGTGGAAAAGGGTGATATTTATTTGTCACTTCCCTGTGAATCTCACGAAATTAAATCTGATAGTTCTTCACCGCTTAAATATGATTTTTTTGCCTTTTTGTGTGCCGACAGTGAAAAACGTGAAGAATTTGACCGCATTACCGAAAATTACTATGCGGCAAACAGCCGTGTTTTTCACAGTGAGCGTATAAGAAATTTAATAAGCGGCGCTATTGCTGAAATTGATGCAAACAAGCAATACTCGGATGAACTGCTTGACTGTATTTTTAAAGAAGCAGTTATACATATAATAAGAAGTTTTACTAAAATCAAGCCAGAAAAATACAGTCAAAATGTTACTGCGGCAGAAGTGCTTTGTTATAAACTTATGAATTATATCGACACCCACATTTATTCGCTTAAAACTTTAAAGGAATTAGAAGAATTTACCGATTACAGTTATGGATATTTGTCTTCGCTTTTTAAAAAAACCACAGGCAACAGTCTTAATGGCTATTACAGGGAAAAACGGCTTGAAGCCGCAAGAATACTTATAACCGAAAACCGTTTAAAATCAACCGAAATTTCGGAAATGCTGGGTTATTCAAGCGTTTATGCTTTCTCAAAAGCATTTACAAGCAGGTTTTCTGTGTCACCCCGTGAATACCGCAAAAACTGCATGAAAAATCTTTAATTTTAAATTAGTGGAGAAAACGTATGTTTAAATATTGTAAAGTTGAAAAAATACCTATCATAACCACACTTTATTCAGGGTTTAGCACAACGCATAAAGTGGGTTATCAATACAAGGGTGAAAGTCACGATTTTTGGGAAATGGTATTTGTTTTAAAGGGGAAATTACAAGCAACCGCAGGTGAGAAAGTTTTTGTGCTCCAAAGTGGCGAGGCAATAGTCCACAGCCCAATGCAATTTCACGCTTTAAGTTGTTCGCAAGGCGTGGATGCTACAATTTTGGTCTTTTCTTTTGCGGGAAAAAACATTCCGCCTTTGCAAGATAAGATTTATAAAATTTCAAATATGAGCGAACTATGGGATTTGTATCTACATTCTCAAAGAGCATTTTATTTTGATGATATATTTTTTAACGGGTATAAAGGCGATAAAAGTGAGGGTAATAAGTTTGTAAAAGCATTGGAAACATTTGTAATGGGCTTGGCAGATAATTTGGCAGACACAAAGCAAGTTACAACCCAAGCGGCAAAAAATTACAATATGGTGATAAATGTTCTTAACCAAAATATTGACAAGCGTCTTTCGGTACCGCAAATAGCAAAACTTTGTAATATGAGTTCTATCGGTCTTCAAAAAACCTTTTCACACTTTGCAAATATTGGAGTTATGGAATATTTTAACCGTCTTAAAGTGTCAAAAGCAAAGCAAATGTTATCTCAAGGCAAATCTGTCAAAGAAACGGCTGTAATGTTGGGATTTTACGACCCGAATTATTTTAGCACCGTTTTTAAAAGGGTTACGGGTAAAACGCCAAAAAGCTTTAAAATATACGAAAATCAATAATAAAAACGTCTTGTATTGAATAATAAAATATGGTAAAATGTTGTATATAAAATATGTAAAGAGGTAGCATAATGGTATTTGAAAAATATTTAACTTGGCAACAAAATGCTGTTGACGATAAAGATTTGGTAAATGAATTAAAAAGTATGGAAGACGGCGACATTATAGACGCCTTTTATAAACATTTAGAGTTTGGCACTGCGGGGCTTCGCGGTGTTATTGGTGCGGGTACAAACCGTATGAATATTTACACCGTTGGCAAGGCAACCCAAGGTTTAGCGGCGTATATTAATTCTATTTCTAAAAACGGCAAAGTGGCTATTGCTTATGACAGCCGTATTAAATCAGACGTTTTTGCAAAGCATACCGCTTCAATTTTAGCGGCTAACGGAATTAAAGTGTATATCTATAAAGAATTGGCGCCTGTTCCAATGCTTTCTTTTGCGGTAAGATATTTGAAATGTGATGCCGGTGTTGTTATTACTGCCAGTCACAACCCTGCAAAGTATAACGGTTACAAGGCATACGGTGCCGACGGTAGTCAGTTAAGCCCTGAAGCGTCGGATTACGTGCTTGATATTATGAACAAGGTTGACATATTTAAAGACGTTAAAACAATGGATTTTCCGCTTGGTGTGTCACAAGGGATTATTGAATACATAGGTGACGACGTTGTAAATGCTTATCTTGGCGAAGTTGAAAAATGCCGCATTAATCCACAACTTGATTTAAGTAATTTAAACGTTATTTATTCACCGCTTCACGGTAGCGGTAACAAACCTGTCAGGGAAATTTTAAAACGTATTGGCGTTACCAACGTAACCGTTGTAACCGAACAGGAAGAACCCGACGGTAATTTCCCAACCGCACCTTACCCCAATCCCGAAATTAAAGAGGCATTTAATTGCGCTTTGGAATTGGCAAAAACAGTAAAGCCGGATTTACTTTTTGCTACCGACCCTGACTGTGACCGTGTGGGTATTGCGGTGCCTTGCGGAAATGATTACCGCTTGTTTACAGGTAACGAAGTTGGCGTTATGCTTTTGGAATATATCTTAAAATGCAAAAAAGCCAACGGAACACTCCCTAAAAATCCTGTTGGTGTTAAGACTATTGTTACAACCGAAATTTGCAAAAAAATTGCAGCAGATTACGGTTGCGAAATGCGTGACGTGCTTACAGGTTTTAAATTTATTGGTGAGCAAATTGCATTACTCGAAAAAGACGGCCAAGCCGACCGTTATGTTTTGGGATTTGAAGAAAGTTACGGTTATTTATCACGTGGATACGTTCGTGATAAGGACGGCGTAAATGCTTCTATGCTTATTTGCGAAATGACCGCTTACTATAAATCAATTGGTAAAGATTTAATTACCGTTTTAGACGATATTTACAAGAAGTACGGTTATTGCCTTTGCGTTCAAAAGAGTTTTGCTTGTGAAGGTCAAAGCGGAATGGCAAGAATTGCTGAAATTATGACGAATTTGCGTAAGCAGACACCAAAAGAAATTTGCGGCATAGATGTTGTTGAATTTAAAGATTATAAAAAATCAATTGGCACAAATCTTGAAACGGGTGAAGAAACTGTTATAAATCTTCCTAAAGCCAACGTTTTGTCGTTTGGCCTTAAAGATGGAAGTTCGGTTATTGTTCGTCCTTCAGGTACCGAGCCAAAGATTAAAATTTATGTAAACGCTATTGGTGCTACTGAAGTAGAAGCCGATAAAAAGCGCAGTGATTTACTCCAAAGCGGAAGCAAACTTTTGGGATTTTAAAAATATAGGTGTTTTGGATTATGAGCGTTAAAATTGAGAACGATAAAACTATGAAATATCCTCGCCTTTGTGCGCACCGTGGTTTTCCAAATGTTGCACCTGAAAATAGCATACCCGCTTATGAAGCGGCAGTAGAATACGGGGCACAAGAAATAGAATATGATATTTGGTCCACTACCGACGGTGTTTTGGTTTCCTGCCACGATCCTGTGCTTGACCGTGTAAGTGACGGGGAAGGCAATATTTACGAAAAAACATATTCCGAACTTTTAGAATTGGATTTTGGTAAAAAATTCAGCGCTGAATTTGAGGGACTTAAGATACCCACTTTTGAAGAAATTTTGCAAAAATTTACCGGTAAGGTAGTAATGAACGTTCATATTAAAATTTGGGATTTAGATTATCTGGACCAAAAAGTTCAAGAAATTATTGATATGATTCGTAAATATAATGCACAAGATTATTGCTATATTCAGGCATCTAACGGTAAAACAATGAGCGAATTTATGAAAGCCGCCCCCGATATTAACTGTGCGCTTGGTTGGGACGGTAAGGAAACCGGAATGGAACTTGTAGAACGTGCAATAAAAATTGGCGCACACAAAGTACAGTTCTTTAAACCGCATTACGATAAGGCGGCAATAGATAAAGCCCACGAAAATGGAATCATTTGTAATGTATTTTGGTCAGATGAACCCGAAGAAGCCAAGCAAATGTTTGAAATGAAAACGGATTGTATTCTTACAAATAAATACCGTTCTCTAATAGAAGGAGAAGTTTTTTAGAGAAAATGAAAAGGTTTGTTTTTTGAAACAAACCTTTTTTTATTTTATAAAATAAAAAAACAAAAAATGACAATAAAAACTTGTATTTTTGGCAAGAAAAAATAAAAATTTAAGTTTATACTTTAAGACAAAGCAAAAGCAACAAGTGGAGTGTCAAGATGAAAAAGATTGATATGTGCAACGGCCCTATCTTAAAGCCGATGATAAAATTTGCAATACCAATATTGCTGACGGGATTTCTACAACAACTTTTTAATGCGGCTGACGTTATATTGGCAGGTCGTCTTGGTACCAGCGGAAGTGATGCCGTGGCGGCGGTTGGCTCTACAACCGCAATCACAAGTTTGCTTATAACCTTTTTTATTGGCTGTTCGGTTGGTAGTGCGGTAACAGTAAGCCATGCTCTTGGCTCAAAAAATGCCAAAGATATTAAAGAAACCATACATACGGCAATGTTTTTATCGGTAATATTGGGTGCCGTTTTAATGATTTTGGGTCTTTTGTTTTCTGAAGTTATTTTGGGGGCTATGGGTACACCAAAGGATATCATAGGCAAATCTACTCTATATTTAAAAGCGTATTTTACAGGTATGATACCCTATATGGTTTATTATTTTGGTGCGGCAATTTTACGGGCAACAGGTGAAACCCAAAAACCGCTTTATTTCCTTATGCTTTCGGGACCAATAAAACTTGTGCTCACAATAGTTTTTGTGGCGGTTTTAAAACTTGACGTCGTGGGGTTGGCATTGGCTACAACCGCTTCGCAGTTTGTTTCGGCTTTGCTTATAATTATAACACTTGTAAAAAGAAAAGACGAAAGTCGGCTTGAGTGGAAAAGTTTTAAAATTTATAAAAAACCTTTAATGAAAATTTTACGGCTTGGAATTCCTTCGGGGATACAGTCGGCAACGTTTTCTTTTTCTAACGTAATTATTCAAACTTCGGTAAACAGTTTGTCGGTGTTGCCCGGTTTTATTACGGGAAATGCGGCGGCTTGTAATATTGTTACTTTTGCCGATATTTTAACAGGTGTGTTTTATCAGTGTTCTCTTAATTTTGTTGGACAAAACGTTGGCGCCAAAAAATATGACCGTGTTAAAAAATCAACAGTTACGGCTTTGGCTTTTTCGGTTATAAGTGTTGCGGTTTTCTCTACACTTGTTCTCATTTTCTCAAAACAAATTTTAGGAATTTATATTACTGATTCTAACCAAGCGATAAAATGGGGTATGGTAAGACTTGCGTTTGTCTTTACACCTTTAATTATTCAAGGTGTTATGGACGTTATGTCGGGCTCTATTCGTGGAATGGGTGTTTCAATTTCAAGCACCATAATAACTCTTGCGGGTGTTTGCGGGGTTAGAATTCTTTGGTGCCTTACAGTGTTTAAAATACCGCAATTCCACACACCGCAAGTTTTGTTTGCATCTTATCCAATTTCTTGGGTGATTACGGTTGCACTTCAAGTTTGGTTATTTGTATTTGTATATAAAAAGCAAAATGAAAGATTAAATAATAAGGTCTTGTAGAGTAAAATCTACAAGACCTTATTTTATGTGTTCCAGTATTTTCTGTCCAAACTTCTAAAAGAAATTGCCGAGAAAATATGTTGTTTTTCAATTATTTGGCTGCCGTCAAGATCGGCAATAGTACGTGCAACCTTTAAAATACGGTCGTACGCTCTGGCTGACATACCAAGACGTTCAAATGAAAGTTCCAAATATTTTGAAGCATCATTTGATAAAACACAATACTTTTTAAGAAGTGCGGGGGTAAGCATTGCGTTACAGGTGATACCTGTGCCTTTATAGCGTTCTTGCTGAATTTTACGGGCGCGGTTTACACGCTTTTTAATTTGGGCAGAGGTTTCTTCGGCTTGGTTAGAATTAAGGGCTGTATAATCAACGGGAGGCACTTCCACGTGCAAATCAATGCGGTCAAGCATTGGTCCCGAAATTTTGCTTAAATATTTACGAACCGATTGCGGTGAGCAGGTGCATTGCTTGGTTGGGTGGCCAAAAAATCCGCAAGGGCAAGGGTTCATTGCTGCCACAAGCATAATATTACTTGGGTATGTAAGCGTTCCCGCTACACGTGAAATGGTGACCTTTCCGTCTTCAATTGGTTGGCGGAGCGCTTCCATAACGTCACGGCGAAATTCGGGAAGTTCGTCTAGGAAAAGTACGCCGTTATGGGCTAAAGAAATTTCACCCGGTTTTGGAACTGCACCGCCGCCCGAAATACCTGCAACCGATACGGTGTGGTGGGGTGAGCGGAAAGGTCTTACCGAAACAAAGGGGTTTTTATTATCAAGAATACCTGCAATAGAGTGAATTTTTGTGGTTTCAATTGATTCGTCAAAAGTCATATCGGGCAAAATACCCGGAAGCCGCTTTGCAAGCATACTTTTACCTGCACCCGGAGGTCCCACCAAAATTATGTTGTGGTTTCCCGCAGCCGCAATTTCCAATGCTTTTTTGGCGGCGAGTTGACCTTTAACGTCGCTAAAATCGGGAACACGAATAGAATCTATGGGCGTTGTAGGGGTTAAGGGTTGTTTTTCAATGAGTTTTTCGCCTTTTAGGTGGGCTATAATTTGTTTTACGTCGTGAACGGGATATACGTTTATTCCTTCAACTACAGCCGCTTCGGTTGCGTTTTCTTTTGGTACAAAAATATCTTTAACACCGTTTTCTTTGGCGGTGATAGTCATTGCAAGAACACCGTTTACTCCACGTATAATTCCATCAAGGGCTACTTCGCCAATAGCAATACTTTGGCTTAAATTTACGTCTAATTGGCCCGATGCTTTTAAAATTGCCAAAAGTACGGGCAAGTCATAAGCCGAGCCCTCTTTTTTACGGTCGGCAGGGGCAAGGTTTACGGTTATTCTTGATACAGGAAATTTGAAACCGCAGTTTTTTATTGCGGCACGAACACGGTCACGGGATTCTTTAACCGCTGTGTCCGGAAGTCCTACAATATCAAAAGCGGGAAGCCCGTTTGAAATATCGGCTTCGATTTGTATCATATAGGTTTGAAAACCAAACATACCAACGCTGTGTGTTCTTGAAAACATATATTCACCTACTTTGTAACGTCGTTTTTGGGTGTGCCGTTTAAAAATGCGGCAATATTATCGCAAACAATATCTAAAAGTCGCTTTCTGGTAGTGAGCGGTGCCCAACAAGTATGTGGAGTAATTGTTATATTTGGAGCGTCTTTTAAAATGCAAGTGTTGCTCATTGGCTCTTGCGATAAAACGTCAACAGCCGCTCCCGAAAGTTTGCCGCTTTTAAGGGCGTCGAAAAGCGCTTGCTCGTTTATAACACCGCCACGTGCAGTATTTATGAAATAAGCGCCGTCTTTAAACTTTTTAAAAGTATTGGCGTTGAACATTTCACGGCTTTGCTCATTTAAAGGGCAATGAACCGAAACAATATCACTTGTTTCTAAAAGGCGGTCGAGTGATACAAATTTATCATTTTTCTCACGAACGGTTCGGGTGAAAATTAAAACTTTCATACCAAGAGCCAATGCAATTTTTTCAACCGCTTTTGCAATGCTCCCGTAACCAATAAGGCCTAACGTTTTACCCCATACTTCATCGGTAGAGAAAACAAGAGGTGAAAAAACAGGGCATCTTTGCCAACCGCCTTGTTTTACAAAGGCGTTGTATTCGGGAATTTGGGTGTAAAAATTTAGAATATAGCCAATAACTTGTTGCGCTACGGCATTGGTTGAGTAACTTCCCGCATTGCAAACTGTTATGCCCTTTTTTCTTGCGTAGTTTATATCAATATTGTTGTAACCCGTTGCAAAAAGCCCGATATATTTAAGTTTCGGGCTTTTATCCATAAGAGATTTATCAATAATTGTTTTGTTGCAAAGTAAAATATCGGTGTCGGTAATTTGGTTTTGCAACTCGTCTTTGGTTATTGCTTCATATTCAAAAACTTCGCCAAATTGCTTTAACGGTTCTAAAGATAAATCGTTATTTGATTTAAGGGTTGCGCTATCAGTTATTAAGATTTTCATCTTTGCGACTAACCTTTCTTTTTGTGCCGTCGGGCTCAACTATATAAGTGTTTTCAAGTTGGCCAATAAGGGATTGTTTAAACGATTCAATATATTCACGGCGAAGAACGTATTGTTCTTTTTTTTCTTCTTCGGTAAGACCTTCTGACTTTTGTTTACGAGCCAGAGCATTTATGCGGTCAATTTTTTCTTGTGTCATATTAAATTTCCTGTTCTAATACGGTTTGTTCGTATAATTTTGTAATGTGTTTTAAAGTTTCGGTTTGGGTTTCTTTGTTTTTTAAATAGTTTTTCGCAAGCGAAAGATACCATTCGGAAGTATTGGGGTTTTCCAATATTTCTTTGGCTTTTTTAATACGTTCGGCTACCGGTTTGTCAGCGCCGAGTTTCAGCATATTTTCGGCAGTGTAAAGTTTGCGAAAATCACAAACTGCGGTATGCCATTTTTGTATATATTCGGGTAACGGCTTTTCTTCACCAATGTCAATTCCTTGACTGTTTAGGAAAATTTTTGTCATCAAGTATCCGCCATGTTCGGTTGGATGTATGCGGTCGGAAGAAAAGATGTTTTCATCCTGATTTTGCATTATTTCAACAATACCTTCGTAAATATCACAAAATGGAATGTTTTGGTCTTTTGCAACTTCTCTTACTGTGTTTGCATATTCGGCCAAAAGCGCATATCCGCCTTTTAAAGCGTCAGTTTCTTTTGTGGTATATTCGTCATAAGGCAATGGTGTGCACAAAATAAGATTTATGCCTTTGTCTGTTATTATTTTGCAAAGTTTTTGCAAATTTTCTTTAAAAAGATGATATTTTTCTTTAAGCAGGTCGTAACGCTCTTTGTGGCGGCGGTCGTTAAGGCACCAACGCCAAGAATCGTTTGTACCGTATGCTAAAACTACGTGTGTTGGGTTACACGCAAAAACGTCTTCTTCTAATATTTTAAGCCCAAAAACCGTGTCGCCGCCTGCCGCGCCGCAGTTGAAAAAGTAAACTTTACGGTCAGGGAAAAGGCGGTGATAACATTCGGCAGTAAGGGTTGCAATACGGCTGCAACCAATGATACTGTCACCTAAAAAAACTACACGGTCGCCGTTTTTAAATTGTTGCATAATTAAAACCTTCTTAAATTTCGTTTCTGCCTTCAAGCGCACGGGCAAGTGTGAATTCATCGGCATATTCAAGGTCGCCGCCTACAGGTATGCCGTAAGCCAAACGGGTAACCTTAATGCCCATTGGTTTTACAAGGCGTGAAATATAACTTGCGGTGGCTTCGCCTTCAACGGTTGGGTTGGTAGCCATAATGATTTCTTTCACGTCGTTGTTGGATAAACGAGCCATAAGTTCTTTAATGCGAAGAGTATCGGGACCGATACCGTCCATTGGTGATATCACGCCGTGAAGTACGTGGTAAAGCCCCGAATATTCACGTGTGCGCTCAAAAGCCATAACATCCTTCGGTTCTGCTACAACGCAAATGACCGAACGGTCACGTGTGTTATCGGAACAAATAGCACATTCGTCCATATCGGTAAAACTTTGGCAGGTTTTACAAAAATGAATTTTTTTACGGGCATTTAAAAGCGCTTCGGCAAACTTTTCGGCTCTTTCGGGGGGTTGCTCTAAAATGTTATAAGCCAAACGTTGCGCTGTTTTCTTTCCAATTCCCGGAAGGCGCTCGAATTGAGCGATAAGTTCGTTTAAGGGAACTATATTATAATTTGCCATAATTAAAACATACCCGGAAGATTTAATCCGCCTGTGATAGCGCCCATTTCTTCTTCACTTGTTTTAATAGCGTTAGAAATTGCTTCGTTTACTGCAACTGTTACAAGGTCTTCAAGCATTTCGCTGTCATCGGGGTCAACGGCATCGGGACTGATTTTAATTGATTTTATAAGGTGTTTACCGTCAACGGTAACTTCTACCAAACCGCCGCCTGAAGTAGCAGTAAATTCTCTTTGTTCTAAATCGGCTTGAAGATTTTGCATATCTTCTTGCATTTTTTGTGCTTGTTTGAGCATTTGGTTCATATTTCCGCCGCCGTTGTTTGGAAGTCTTACTTTCATATTTATATTCTCCTTAATTGATGTTTAAATTTTTAAGTTTATCCGCTAAAGATAATAGCGGGTCGTTTGCTTTTGTTTGTTTTTCGGCACTGTAGGGACCTAACTTATAGGTAGAACCCAAAACCTGTTCAGCGGCTTTTCTAATATGGTCTTTATACACGCCGTTTGCGGTTTTAATTAGGGTTCTGAATTGTGAATTCTTGGCATCTATCAAAAGATAATCGCCTTTAATATAAGCCGCCGAATCGCCCAAAACTCCCGCAATAAGCGGACAGGTTGTTTTTAAAACATCAACAATTTCATTCCAATTATCAACCGGTGTCACGTCACTTGGTACGGGGGTTGAACTTTCGTTTTTAGGTTCGCTTGGTTGTTTTGGTTGTTCTAATGTCTCTATGGGCGGTTCAAATTC